>JAEXXR010000270.1 GCA_023405705.1 Actinomycetes bacterium | reverse complement strand
GAACGTCACCGTGCGGGCGCGGACGTTGGCGGGGCCTGTCACGGTGGGCGCCGCGCTGCTCGGCGGCATCGGCGCGACGAAGGTCGCGTCGGCGCTCTCGACCGTGCCGTCGGCGTTGGTCGCGCGCACGCGATAGTGGTAGGTCGCGCCGCCCGTCAGGCCGCTCAGGGGGACGGTGAACGGCTGCGCGCCGGTCGCCGATCCGGGGATCGTGACGGCGCTCGTCGTCGACCCGTACGCGGTCGTCGTGCCGTAGTCGACGACGACGTCGGTGTCGAGGCCCCGCGGGTCGACCGCTCCGGTGACGCGCACCGCGCCGGTCGCCGGCGCGGTCGCCGTCAGGTCGATCGGCGGATCGAGGCTGGACATCGTCAGCACGGCGTTGTCGAGGTCGACGTTGCCGGAGGTGACGGCGGAGACGTTGGTCGTCACCGCGACGTCGAGCCGGATTCTGTAGGTCCGTCCGGGGACGACGCTGTCGCTCGGCAGCGTCGTCGTCAGCGTCGAGAAGGAGGCGGAGGCGGCGGTCAGCGGCACGTCCGCGATCTGGCGCGATCTGGTCCCGTCCGCCACGTCGATCAGCTGCGCCCGGAACGTCACGGTCCCGATCGCGCGCAGGCTGGCGATCTGCGGCCGCAGGTCGACCGACAGTCTCGCCGCGTCGACGGCGGCCGGCGCGACGAACGACGGCGAGGACCACTGGATCGTCGTCGTCGAGAGGACGCCGAGCAGCGTGCCGAAGGTGTCGCGCAGGTGGCCGTCGGAGGCCCCGCCGGTCCCGCCGGTCGGTCGGTATGAGGGAGTCGCCGTCGGGCACGTCACGCCCGGTATGCAGACGAGGTCGCCGTAGTCGACCGCGCTGCTCCAGCCGCCGTCGCTCGTCGCGAAGGTGCGCGCCTCCGCCGGATCGGGCGCGAGCGTCTGCTGGCCGGCGGCTGCGGCTGGTGCGTGGACGGCGGCGACCGCGAGCGCGAGCAGCGCGACGCGGGCCGCGGAGCGACGGGCCATGCGGGTCCTCTTCCTTGGGATGGAGCGCGCGTGGATCTGCGACGCGGATGCGCGCTCTCCCAGGCTATCGGCAGTGCGCCACGAAAGCTGTAGAGGGATCTGTCGTTCGTCGGACAGCGAGGCCGTCCGAAGGTCCTGGCGCGCGCCGCGCAGATGTGAACGCGCAGATGCGGTCGCCGAGCGCATGGCGCCGCGGCCGAGATGTGAGCGTCTGTGCGCCAGCGCACGCATGCCGGCTGGTACCGTCCGGCGCATGCGACGGAACAGGGGAGTGATCTCGGGGCTGGTCGCGCTCGCGGGGGCGGCGGCCGCCGCCCAGCCCGCGCTCGCGCTCGATCCGGTGCCGCAGCCGCGGACGCCGTTCGGCGCGGCGACGGTCTCGAGCCAGTGGCGCGGCGCGCAGACCGACGAGGCACGGCCGCCGAGCGTGCTGCAGGCGGTGACCGTCACGGTCGATCCTGGCGGCACCGCCGGGCAGGTGCGCCTGCGCGTGAGCGACCCGACGGCCGACCCGAGACGCGGCGTGCTGCTGGGCGACTGGTTCACGCTGCCGGCCGAGCCGGGCACGTACACCTTCCCGGCCCCGCGGCTGCTGATCGACTACCGCTCGGTCGTGCTGGCGCTCGACCAGCAGACCGGCGGGCACGCGATCGTCGAGCAGAGACCGTGCACGCCCGAGCTGGGCAGATGGGCCGACTGGTGCGAGCTGATCGCGCTCGACAGCTGGTCGCCGATTCTCGCCGACGGCCTCGGCGGCGTGCCGCCGGAGGCCTCGCCCGGCGCCCCGGCACCGACTGATCGGCGGCCCGGCCAGCGGCTGAGAATCGCGCAGATCAGCGAGATCGACCGCGACGGCGACCTCGCCGGCGACAGAACCGAGGATCGCACCGACCTCGTCGTCAGAGCCGACGCCGTCCGCGGCCACGGCGGGCGGATGACGATCACCGTCACCAACGCCGGCCCGCGCACGGCCGACTGGCCGCGGGTGACGATCGACCGGCCGAACAGACCCGGCTCGGCCGTCCCGGCGAGAGGCTGGACGCCGGAGTGCGCCGCCGCGCAGACGCGCGGGCTCATGCTGCCGTCGCCCGACGGCAGCACCTACTGCGACCTCCCGTCGATCGCCGCGGGCGGGTCGCACACGGTCTCGCTCCCGGTGATCGACGACGGCAGACCGGTCATGGTGACGGCCGCCGCGGAGGGCCCCGACCTCGCGGAGGCCGACAACACGGTCGCGGTCACCCCGCGGCTGGCGCCCGCGCCGGTCGCGAGACTGACGGTCGCGGCCCGCTCCCGCGCGACGCGCGGCGCGAGTGTGCGGCTGCGCAGCGTGCAGGCGGCGACGGCGAAGGTGACGCTCAGCGTCCGCTACCGCGGCAAGCTGCGCCAGGCGACCCGCACGGTCAGGCTGCGCGCCGGCGCGGCTCGCACCGTGACGGTGCGACCGGCGCGCGTGCGCGGCCTCTTCCCGGCCGGGAAGGCGCGCCTGACCGTGACGATCGCCGCCCCCGGCAGCGAGACGCGGACGCTCACCCGCACCGTGCGGCTGGTCCGCTAGACGCGGCGCCCTCTGGGCACCTGCTCGCGCGCGTACTGCTCGGTGAACGGCACGAACGCGAGCGACCCGAGCACGACCAGCGCGAGCGCGCGGCTGGAGATCGCCTGCGAGTGGTCCTCCAGCCACGCAGCGCTCGGCGACGGCGCCGCGACCGGAGTGAGACGAGAACGACACTGTCACGGCGCGGCGGCGGGCGTAGCGTCGCGGTCATGGGACTCCTCCGCAACGTCGTCGCGGCGTTCAAGCCGTCGAACATCGCGCGCGGGATCGACGCGGCGCGCAACCCGCCGAGCGACGCAGAGATCGAGGCGAGCCTCGCCTCGCTGACGCCGGAGCAGCGGGCCGCCTACGACGCCAACATGGCCGCGGTCGAGCGCGGGCGGGCGGAGGGGCAGGCGGCGTGGGAGCAGGCGAAGGCGACCTCCGACGCCACGCGCGTGCTGGAAGGGCCGGCGGGCAAGTACGTCTACGGCGCCGGCGTCCACGACGTGCCGGAGCCCGGTGAGCTCGAGCGGATGCTGCGCGAGCGGGGGACGTTCGAGACGGTCAGAGAGCTGCGCGCGCTGCGCAAGGGCGAGTTCAAGCAGGGGCTCAGACAGTCGTTCGGGATGCAGGAGGTCAAGCAGGCCTCCGACCCCGGCGAGCGGGCGCGGATCGCCGCCGCGGAGCGGGCCGCGCGCGACGCCGCGCG
>JAEXXR010000201.1 GCA_023405705.1 Actinomycetes bacterium | reverse complement strand
CGGCGGGGACGGCCGCGAGCGCGGCCAGCGCGGCGAGCCCCGCGCCGAGCCGGGCGCCGGCGCTACGACGAGGTCGTGCTGCCGCTCTTGGCGGCCGAGCCGCCGTCGGAGGAGCTGGACGTCGAGGAGGACGAGGAGGCGCCGTCCGAGGAGGCGGGCTTGCTGTCGCCGCCGCTCTTGCTGTCGCTGCTCTTGCCGTCTGCACCGCTCTTGCCCTCACCCGCGCTCTTCAGCTCACGGGCACGCTTCTTCGTGCCGTAGTCGGTGTTATAGAAGCCCGAGCCCTTGAAGTGAACGGCGGGGGCGTGGAGGACGCGCTGGGCCGGCGCGCCGCAGACCTCGCACTCGGTCAGCGGATCGTCCGCCATCCTCTGGAGCGTCTCGAAGGTGTGCCCGTTGTCGCAGCGGTACTCGTAGATCGGCATGGTCGGGACAGTATAGGCACCCTCCCGCCGCGCTTGGCACTCTCGCCCCGAGAGTGCCAACGCCGCTTCTTCACGCGCCGGTGCGCCGTCCCCGGCTAGCATCCCCCTCCGGATGACCACCGACATCGTGACCATGGACAAGATCGTCGCGCTCTGCAAGCGGCGCGGCTTCATCTTCCCCTCCTCAGAGATCTACGGCGGGGTCGGGTCGACCTACGACTACGGCCACTACGGCGTGCTGCTCAAGACGAACGTCAAGAACGAGTGGTGGCGCTCGATGCTGCAAGAGCGCGACGACGTCGTCGCGATCGACTCGGCGATCATCCAGAGCCCGCGCGTCTGGGAGGCCAGCGGCCACCTCGCCGGCTTCAGCGACCCGCTCGTGCAGTGCCTCGGCGAGTGCAAGAGACGCTGGCGCCTCGACCACCTGCAGGAGGCCGCCGTCGAGAACGGCGAGGACCCGGCGCTCGTCAGATGCCCGACCTGCGGCGGCGAGCTGAGCGAGCCGCGCGCCTTCAACCTGATGTTCGAGACGACCGTCGGCCCGGTCAGAGAGGCCGGCTCGACCGTCTACCTGCGGCCCGAGACGGCGCAGGGCATCTTCATCAACTTCAAGAACGTCCTGCAGTTCGCGCGCAGAAAGCCGCCGTTCGGCATCGCGCAGGTCGGCAAGTCGTTCCGCAACGAGATCACGCCCGGCAACTTCATCTTCCGCACGCGCGAGTTCGAGCAGATGGAGATGGAGTTCTTCACCCCGCCGGAGGAGGCCGAGCGCTGGTTCGCGCACTGGCTCTCCGCCCGCGAGCGCTGGTACACCGACCTCGGCATCCGCCCCGACCACCTGCGCCTGCGTGCCCACGAGCAGGACGAGCTCTCCCACTACTCCTCGGGCACGAGCGACGTCGAGTACCTCTTCCCGATCGGCTGGTCGGAGCTGGAGGGCATAGCGAACCGCGGCGAGTACGACCTCAACGCGCACAGAACGGCCTCCGGCGAGAAGCTCGAGTACATGGACCCGGGCACCGGCGAGCGCTACACGCCGCACGTGATCGAGCCGGCCGCCGGCGCCGACCGCGCGACGCTCGCGTTCCTCGTCGACTCCTACGACGAGGAGGACGTCGAGGGCGACGTCCGCACCGTCCTGCGCCTCCACCCCAAGCTCGCGCCGGTCAAGGTCGCGGTCATGCCGCTGCTGAAGAAGGCCGGTCACCCCGAGGTCGCGAGAGAGATCTTCGACGACCTGCGCCAGCGGATGCAGGCCGAGTACGACGAAGGCGGCTCGATCGGCAAGCGCTACCGCCGCCAGGACGAGATCGGCACGCCGTGGGGCGTCACGGTCGACCACCAGACGCTCGAGGACCGCACGGTGACGCTGCGTGACCGCGACTCGCTGGAGCAGGTCCGGATCGCGATCGACGAGCTCGCGCCGGAGCTGGAGCGCCGCCTCAAGGCGCCCTGGTCCTCGCCCAAGCTGTCCGCCTGACGGCGGATCGCGAGCTCCACGGCGGCGCGCGTCAGCCCGTCTTGCCCGTGGAACTCGCGGTCCGTTCGCGTTAGCGTTGCCTGGACCGGTGCAACCGAGGAGGAGGGGCCGATGGCCGTCGTGAGCGCGACCGAGCAGATCAGCTACACGGACCTCTACGCCCGCTGGGAGAAGGGCAACTGGAGCGCGACCGAGATCGACTTCTCGGCCGACCGCGCCCAGTGGCAGGAGCGCTTCAGCCCCTTCGAGCAGCGCGCCGCGCTGTGGAACTACGCGCTCTTCTTCCACGGCGAGGACGCCGTCGCCGACAACCTCTCGCCGTACATCGACGCCGCGCCGCTGGAGGAGCAGAAGTACTTCCTCGCCACCCAGCAGGTCGACGAGGCGCGCCACGCCGTCTTCTTCAAGCGCTTCATGCACGAGGTCTGCGACGTCGGCGACGGGACGATGGCCGGCGGCCTCGCCGCGATCCGGCCGACGCTGACGTGGGGCTTCCGCAGAGTCTTCGATCGCCTCGACACGATGGCCGACGAGCTGCGCCGCGACAGATCGAAGCCGAAGCTGGCGGCCGCGATCGCGCTCTACCACCTGGTCGTCGAGGCGACGCTGGCGCAGTCGGGCCAGCACTTCATCACCGGCTACCTCGAGCAGCGCGACGTGCTGCCGGGCTTCTACGGCGGGATGCGCAACGTCGAGTTCGACGAGCAGCGCCACATCGGCTTCGGCGTGCGGATGCTCTACGACCTGGGCCGCGAGGACCCGGAGTGCAAGGAGGCCGTCGGCGAGCTGATGCGCGAGGTGCTGCCGTGGGCGCTCGCCGTCTTCGTCCCGCCGGGCTGGGACGAGCGCTACGCGACCGCGTTCGGCTTCGAGCTGCTCGACATCTACGAGCTGGGGATCGCCTCGCTGGAGAGCAAGCTGCGCGCCGCCGGCATGCCGATGGAGCAGCTGCGGCTGCCGATCCCGGCCGAGCTCGACTCGCGCGCCCGCGCCGAGTACGGCGTCAGCCTGCTGAGAGCCGGCTACCTCGGCGAGAAGACCGGGCCGCCGGCGCGCGACGCCGAGACGCTCGCGCTGCTGTTCAGAGGCGTCGAGCGGTCGGTCGACCACCGCCACCTCCCCCACCGGCCGGTGACGATCGAGTGGGCGTTCACCGACGCGGAGCCGTGGCACCTGCGGATCGACGACGGCGCGACGGCCGCCGCGCAGGGCCACGTCCCGGGCGCCGACCTGACCTTCCGCTGCACGGTCGAGGAC
>JAEXXR010000197.1 GCA_023405705.1 Actinomycetes bacterium | reverse complement strand
GCTCGGCCGCTGGCCGGCCGACCGCCGCGACGCGATCCTGCTGGTGATCTCCGAGCTGGTCACGAACGCCGTCCGCCACGGCTCCGCCGACCCGCACGACGAGGTCGGGCTCAGCCTCCGGCGGCGCGGCGACACGCTGCGCGTCGAGGTCGTCGACGTGCGCGCCCGCGGGGGCGCCGTCGAGGAGGCCTCCCGCCACGAGGCGGCGCGGCGCGACAGCCGCGGCGGGCTCGACGGCGAGCAGCGCTCCGGCTGGGGGCTGCCGATCGTCGCCGAGCTGACCGACCGCTGGGGCGTCGAGCGCGGTCCTGGTCGCACGTGCGTGTGGTGCGAGATCGACGGTCTCTGACGTACCTCCGTCCAGCTCTGGCGCACGTGCCGGCCGGCGGCATATCCTTGCGGACGTGAACGGCGCGCCCGGAGGCACACGCGACGAGGGAGCGGCCGCCGCGCAGGCGACCGCAGGCGAGTTCGCCGAGCGCTATCGCGCCGCCTTCCTCGTCTACCTCGCGTCGGGCGACGACGCCGACGTGGCGCCGGCCTACGAGCTGAGCCGCGCCGCCGTCGGCGGCCGCCTGAGCCTGCTGGAGCTGGCGGAGGCCCATCGCGAGGCGGTCGCCGCCGGCGTCCTGCCCGAACCCGACCCGGCCCGCCGCGCGCTGCTGGCCGCGCGCGCCGCCGACTTCCTGCGCGAGAGCCTCGCGACCTTCGAGATCGCCCACCGCGGCTATCTCGAGGTGCAGGAGGTCGCGCGCCTGGAGCACGAGCACGCCCGCCAGCTGCAGACGGTCGCGGAGGTGTCGGTCGCGCTCAACGCCGCGCTGCCGGTCGCCGACGTGATCGAGCTGGTGACGGCCGAGGCGCGCAACGTGCTCGGCGGCCGCTCGGCGCGCGCTCATCTGGAGCTGCCGGGGATGCAGCCGCGCCGCACGCTCACCGCGACCTCGGGCGAGCCGCCGCCGGAGGGCGAGCGGACCTCCGGCGCGCTGCGCGCCAGCCTGACCGGCCGCCGCGGGCTGGTCGTCGGCGAGCTCGAGGTCTTCGGCGTCGACGAGGACGACCCCGCCGACGAGGCGATCCTCGTGCAGCTGGCGCAGGTCGCCTCCGCCGCGATCGGCAACGCACAGCTGTACGGGCTGGAGCGCGAGATCGCCGAGACGCTGCAGGCGAGCCTGCTGCCGCAGCGGCTGCCGCGGATCGAGGGCCTCGACGTCGAGGCGCGCTACTCGCCGGCCGGCGACGGGATGGTCGTCGGCGGCGACTTCTACGACGTCTTCCGCACCAACGGCACCGCGTGGGGCCTGGCGATCGGCGACGTCTGCGGCAAGGGCCCGCACGCCGCCGCGCTGACGGCGCTGGTCCGCTACACGCTGCGCGCCGCCGCGCTGTGGGAGCGCCGGCCCGAGCGGGTGATGGCGATGCTGAACGAGGCGATCCTCGACCAGCGCTCCGACCACCGCTTCTGCACCGCCCTCTACGGCCAGCTGCACCTGCTGGAGGAGGGCGGCGCGCGCGTCGACTTCGTCACCGCCGGCCACCCGCTGCCGCTCGTGCGCCGCGCGGGCGGGGCGGTCGAGACGGTCGGCAGCTGGTCGACCGTCCTGGGCGTCGTGCCCGACCCGGAGCTGCACGCCGACTCGGTCGTGCTCCACCCCGGCGACCTGCTGCTGCTCTACACCGACGGCGTCACCGAGGTGCGGCGGCGGGGGCGCGAGGTCTTCGGCGTCGAGCAGCTGCAGGCGCTGCTGGGCGAGATCGGCGAGCTGTCGGCGGCGAAGACGGTCGAGCGGATCGAGGACGCGGTGCTGAACGCCTCGGGCGGCCCGCCGCGTGACGACATCGCGGTCGTCGCCGTGAGGATTCCCGCCTGACGGGGCAGGATCGGACGCGGACCGCAGCAACGAACCGGGGAGGCAGCGATGGCAGAGCGTAGGAGAGCGGTGCGCAGACGGGCGCGCCCGGCAGTCGCGAGAGGCGGCGCCGGCGCGAACGCCGGAGACGTCGGCGAGTCGAGCGCCTCGCTGCTGCGCGAGCTGGTCGCCCACCTGCGCCGCAACCGCACCCAGCTGCGCGAGGAGTGGGCGCGGCGCATCACCAACGCCCAGCTGCTGACGGCGATGACCTCGGAGGAGATCTTCGCCGAGGCGACCTCGGTCTACGACAACTACATCGAGGTGCTCGAGACCGGCTCGGTCGAGGCGCTCCAGGACTACGCGCGCAACCTCTCGGAGCGGATCATCCCCCGCGGCGTCGAGACCGACGAGGTGCTCGGGATCGTGCTGCTCCTGCGCGACGTGCTCGCGCGCTCGCTGTTCGAGAAGTACCAGACCGACTTCGACCTGCTCAACCGCGTCCTCGACGCCTACGAGCCGGCCGCCAACCGGATCGCCAACACCGTCGGCGTCTCCTTCGTGCAGGAGCGCGAGCGGATCATCCGCCAGCAGCAGGAGGCGATCCGCGATCTCTCCACCCCGGTCCTGCAGGTCCGCGAGCGGCTGCTGATCCTCCCGATCATCGGCGCGATCGACTCGCAGCAGGGCGCGGCAGCTGACCGAGCAGCTCCTGCGCGGCATCCGCACCAACCGCGCGAAGGTCGTCGTGATCGACATCACCGGCGTGCCGACGATCGACCAGACGGTCGCCAACCACATCGTGCAGACCGTCGAGGCCTCGCGCCTGATGGGCGCCTCGGTGATCATCACCGGCCTCTCGGCCGAGATCGCCCAGACGCTCGTGACGATCGGCGTCGACCTGTCGAAGGTCAACGCGGTCGGCGACCTCCAGGGCGGCATCGAGGAGGCGGAGCGGCTGCTCGGCTACGAGGTGACCGTACGCACCGAGGAGACCTCCCGCCAGCTCTGATGTCGGTCCCGATCCTCAAGCAGGGCAACGTCCTGATCGCCTCGATCCAGACGGCGCTCACCGACACGGACGTCCTGCGCCTGCAGGACAAGCTGATGGAGCAGATCGGGCGCTACCGCTCGCGCGGGATCGTCGTCGACGTGACGGCGCTCGACGTGATGGACTCGTTCGTGTCGCGCTCGCTGAGAGCGATCGCGCACATGACAAGGCTGCGCGGCGCGGAGATGGTCCTCGTCGGGATCCAGCCCGAGGTCGCCTTCGCGATGGTGCAGCTCGGCACGTCGATGGAGGACGTGCACACGGCCCTCGACCTCGAGGAGGGCCTCGCCCTGCTCGAGTCTCTCGGTGGGGAGGCCGAGCGCGGTGGCGGCGGCTGAGGTGCGGGTCGGCATCGCCTCCGACGACGACGTCGTCGCGGCGCGGCAGGCCGGCCGGCGGCTCGCGGAGGCGCTCGGGCTCGGCACGACCGACCTGACGCTCGTCGCGACGGCGATCTCGGAGGTCGCCCGCAACATCACCGCGTACGCCGGCAGCGGCGAGATCCTCGTGCGCCCGATCGAGCTGAACGGCGCCCACGGGATCGAGGTCGTTGCGCGCGACGACGGCCCCGGCATCGCCGACGTCGACCGCGCGCTGCAGGACGGCTTCACGACCGGCGGCGGCCTCGGGCTCGGCCTGCCTGGCGCGCGCCGGCTGATGGACGACTTCGAGATCGTCTCCCAGCCGGGGATCGGGACGACCGTGACGATGACGAAGTGGGTGCCCTCCTGAGC
>JAEXXR010000135.1 GCA_023405705.1 Actinomycetes bacterium | reverse complement strand
GCGCTGGCGCTCGACCCGGCGGTGCAGGGCTTCGACCTGCTCGACGGCCAGGTCGACCCGCTCGTCGAGGCCGCCGCCGCGCGCGGCTGGCCGGTCTACGTCCGCACCGGCACGCCGAGCTTCGCGCTGCCGCTCCAGCTCGCCGAGCTGGCCGTCCGCCATCCGCAGGCGAGCTTCGTCATGGGCAAGAGCGGCGCGACCGACTTCTGGATCGACGCCCGACCCGCGCTGGAACGCGCGCCGAACCTCTACGCCGACACCGCCTACGGCCCCTGGGACGCCGTGCTCGCCGACCTCGCCGCACCGCCGGTCGGCCCCGAGCGGCTGATCTTCTCGACCGACCTGCCGTACAGCGACCCGGCGATCGAGCGTGACCGCCTCGACGCCTCCTCGCTCTCCGCCGGCGCCCGCGCCGCGATCCTCGGCGGCACGCTCCTGCGCCTGCTCGCCTGATTCCCGGCAGGTCGCAGTGGCGGAAACCGGAGCGACGCGGTTAGGCTCGCGCCCGACGAAGGCGGAGCCACCGGGTCGACGAGAGGAATCGCGCATGTGCGGGGATGCGAGCGAGTTCACGAAGGCGGTCAACCAGGCGCTGCTGGGTGAGCTGCCGTTCGACTACACGCGCGACTTCGAGGACGCGGCGAGAGGGTTCGTCGCGCCGCTGCTGAACGGCGGCGTCGCGAGAGCGGCGAACGGGCGCGTCGTCTACGACGCCGGTGCGCTCGACTTCGTGCAGCAGGGCGCGCCGGCACCCGACACGGTCAACCCGAGCCTGTGGCGCAACGCGCAGCTGATCAAGCAGGGGGGCCTCTTCCAGGTGACGGACCGTCTCTGGCAGGTGCGCGGCCAGGACCTCTCCAACCTGACGATCGTCGAAGGCGACACCGGCCTGATCGTGATGGACCCGCTCGTCTCGCCCGAGACGGCGCGACTGGCGCTCGACCTCTACTTCGAGCACCGGCCGCGCAGAGCGGTCGTCGCGATGCTGCACTCGCACAGCCACGTCGACCACTACGGAGGCGTGAAGGGGATCATCGACGAGGCCGACGTGCGCGCCGGCAGGGTCCGGGTGATCGCACCGGTCGGCTTCCTCGAGGCGGCCGTCTCCGAGAACGTGATGGCCGGCACGGCGATGAGCCGGCGCGCGATGTACCACACCGGCGTGCTGCTGAGACCGGGCCCGAAGGGCCACGTCGGCGTCGGGCTCGGCATCAGCGCGTCGATGGGCGCGGCGACGCTGATCCCGCCGACCGAGGAGGTGACGGAGACCGGCCAGAGGCTCGTGATCGACGGCCTCACCTTCGAGTTCCTGCTCGCGCCCGACACCGAGGCGCCGGCCGAGATGCACTGGTTCGTCGAGGAGCTGGGCGCGCTCACGGCGGCGGAGAACTGCTGCCACACGCTGCACAACACCTACACGCTGCGCGGCGCGCCGACGCGCGACCCGCAGGCGTGGTCGCAGTACCTCAACGAGACGATCGACCGCTGGGGCGAGCGCGCCGAGGTGATGTACGGCATGCACCACTGGCCGGTCTGGGGCGAGGACGTGCTGCGGACGCTGCGCAACGGCCGCGACGCCTACCGCTTCATCAACGACCAGACGCTGCGGCTCGCCAACCACGGCCTCACGCCGGTCGAGATCGCGGAGCAGATCGAGCTGCCGCCCGGGCTCGCGAAGGAGTGGAGCCTGCGCGGCTACTACGGCACCGTCAGCCACAACGTCAAGGGCACCTACACGAAGTACCTCGGCTGGTTCGACGGCAACCCGGCCAACCTCCACCGGCTGCCGCCCGAGGAGGCAGGCCGCCGCTACGTCGAGCTGGCCGGCGGCGCCGAGGAGCTGCTGGCGAAGGCGCGCGCGGCGTACGACCGCGGCGAGTACCGCTGGGTCGCCGAGGTCGTCAACCACCTCGTCTTCGCCGATCCCGGCAACAGTGCGGCGCGCGACCTCCAGGCCGACACGCTGGAGCAGATGGGCTACCAGGCGGAGTCGGGCTCGTGGCGCGGCCACTACCTGACCGGCGCGCAGGAGCTGCGCCACGGCACCCCGAACGCTCCCTTTCCCGGGACCGCGACCGCCGACACGGTGCGCGCGATGAGTCTCGCGCTGCTGCTCAACTACCTCGCGATGCGGACCGACGGGCCTCGCGCGGCCGCGACCGACCTGGTCCTCAACCTCGCCTTCATCGACACCGGCGAGCGGGCGGTGCTGGAGCTGCGCAACGGCGCCCTCAACCACTCGCTCGATCGGCAGCGCGACGACGCCGACGCGACCGTCACGCTCACCCGCGAGGCGCTGAACGCCGTCGTGACGGGGGAGAGCGACCTGCTGAGCGAGGTCGCCGACGGGACGATCTCGGTCGCGCCCGACCGCGGCCCGCTGGAGACGCTCGTCGGCCTGCTCGACCGCTTCGACATCTGGTTCAACGTCGTCGAGCCGTAGGGGCGGACGGGCGCGCATCGCCGGACCGCTCCGGCGCGCGCGACGCTCGCCGGTCTGCCCGCGCC
>JAEXXR010000107.1 GCA_023405705.1 Actinomycetes bacterium | reverse complement strand
GGGCGGGGCGAGGCGGACGCGCGTGGCGCCCGCCGCGCCCCGCCCGGCGCTAGCGCAGCCGGATCGTCAGCTTCGCCTTGCGCGTCGATCTCGCGCCGGACGGGTTTCTCAGCGCGTACGTCGCCGTGGCCGCGATCCGCGCGCGTCTGCCGAGCGCTCTGCGCGCCGCTCTGCTCAACGTCACGACCAGCGTCGCGCGCCGTCTGCCGGCGACGTTCACGCGCCCTCTGCCGAGCACGAGCGTCCGTCTGCCGACCTTCGCGCGCAGCGTCACGGTCCCGCTCACCCGCGTCGCGGCGGCGTTGCGCAGGACGAAGCGGACCCTGCCGCCCCTGACCGCGCCGGTCTTCGCGAGCACGACCTTGATCGGCTTCTTCGCGACCGGCTTCGGCTGCTCCTCCGGCGCTCTCGGCGACTCGGGGACCGTGACCGGCGGGGCGGGCCGCTCGATCACGATCGGTCTCGGCGTGGAGCCCGGCACGTATCTGAGCGCGGGCGCGGTGTCGGCCTGCGGCCGCGCGCCGGTCGCCTGCTCGAGCGCGTAGCCCATCCCGAGGATCTCGCCGTCGGTCCACTCGCGGCCCATCAGCTGGAGCGTCATCGGGTCGCCGTGCGGGTTGAAGCCGACCGGGACTATCACCGTCGGCAGGCCGGGGCCCTGCGTGAGGACGCCGGTGCCGCGGTCGGAGCCGTTGTTCGAGGTCGCTCCGTCGTTGTCCCAGACGTCGCTGAGGAAGCCCGGGTAGACGACGGCGTCGACGCCGAACTGGTCCATCCACGCGGCGGCGTTGGCGCGATACGCCTTGCGCGCGGCGAGGACCTTGCCGGCGTCCTCGTCGCTGTAGCCCGACTGCGTGCCGCCTCTGCGGTTGTAGGGCAGGTTTCTCGGCGACTGCAGGATCCCGGCCGCGCTGCTGTACGGGAACTCGGGATGGGCGGCGATGTAGCGCTCCCAGCCCTCGACGTTGGCGCTGCCGACGGCGCCGCTGCTCGGCTGCGTCGGTCTGCCGGACATCTCGACCATCGTCGCGCCGGCCGCCTCCAGCGCCGCGAACTTCGCTCTCGCCGCGTCGGCCGTGCCGTCGTCGGCGGCGTAGCCGGTGAAGGAGGTCGGCAGGTAGCCGATCTTCTTCCCTCTCAGCGCGTCCGCGTCGAGCTGGGCGGTCCAGTCGGCCGGCTTGTGCGCGTCGGTCTCGGCGGTCTGCTCGTCGGCGGGGTCGGTGCCCGCGACGACGTTGAGGATCCCGGCGAGGTCGGTGACCGTCCGGGCCATCGCGCCGGCGTAGTCGGTCGCCCACGTCAGCGGCATCACGCCGGAGGCGCTCTGCATCCCGTCGGTGCCGCGGAAGGTGGCGAGGCCCGCGCCGGTCGACGGCGCGTACAGCGAGACGCCCGTCTGCGTCCCCATCGCGAAGGCGGCCATGCTGGTCGCGACCGCGACGCCCGAGCCGCCCGAGGAGCCGAGCGACGACTTCGACGGGCTGAAGCCGTTCCAGACCTGGCCGTAGCTGGAGTCCGAGACGCTGCCGGAGTTGGCGAACTGCGACAGGTTGGCCTTGCCGATGATCACGGCGCCGGCGTCGCGCAGGCGGGCGACCTGGAAGGCGTCGCTTCTGGGCCGGTAGCCGTCGAGCGCGTAGGTGCCGTCGGTCGTCGGCATGTCCTTCGTGTCGTACAGGTCCTTGATCGCGACCGGGACGCCGAGCACCGGGCTGCGCTTGCCGGCGGCGCGCGCGGCGTCGGCGGCCTTCGCCTGCGCGATCGCGTCGTCGGCGACGTGGATGAAGGCGTGGAAGCCGAACTGACCGGTGTCGTAGGCGGCGATCCGGTCGAGGTAGGCGCGCGTGATCTCCTCGGAGGTCGTCGTGCCGGCCGTCATGTCGGCCTGCAGCTCCGTGACCGACTTGCCGACGACGTCGTAGGGCGAGCTGGTCGTCGGCTCGGCCTGCTGCCCGGGCGGCAGCACGTCGAGCGGTCTGATCGCCGCGCAGTCTGCGGCGGTGAAGTCGGGGATCGTCAGCGCCGGCACGTCCCAGTTGGCGAGCGAGCAGATCTGCGCGGTCGTCAACCCTCTGAAGTCGGGCGCGGCGGCGAGGTCGACGGCGACGTCGCTGACGGCGGTCACCTGCTGACCTGAAGTTCCGCTGGTCTCGGAGCGGCCGACGACGAAGAAGCGGACGATCGATCTCGTCTCGCCCGGTCTCAGCGTCAGACGCGCGTTGAGGCCGACGAAGTTGGCCTGCTGGCCGGTCGTCGCCAGCGGGATCGAGAAGGGGTCGCGCTGGAAGTCGCCGACGCCGCTGAAGCCGGCGAACGGCGCCGGCGTGCCGAGCACGACCGCCGACGGGCTGTTTCTGCTGAAGCCGCCGGACAGCGTCGCGTACGTCACCCACGCGTCGTCGGTGCCGAGCGCCGTGTCGCCGGTCGACGAGGCCGCGACGGCGCTCTGCCGGTCCTCTCTGTTGAGTCCGAGCGAGCCGCCGAAGGAGACGTCGACCGTGACGTCCTGCTCGCCCGTGTTGGAGAAGCTGTCGAGGAAGCGGCCGTAGTCGCCGCTGCGGCGGATCTGCAGGTCGCGCGCGATGCTGACGTCGCCGAGCTGGACCGCCTTCGTCGTGGCGAAGCGGTCGAGGCCGTCGAAGCGCATGCCGAAGCCGCGCATCAGCTCGCCGTTGAAGCGCGGCGCGGGATCGCCGGAGACGGCGACGCGGATGCCGCCGAAGCCGTAGACCGCGTTGTTGCCGGCGGCGTTGAGCGAGCCGGTGTCGAGGCCGGGTGCGGCGCTGTCGGCGATCGCCCACTCGGCGCCGTTCTGGGTTCTGACGTAGTTGATCGCGCTCGCCGGGGAGGCGGCGAGCAGACCGGTCGCGAGCGCGAGCGCGCCGGCGATCCCGGCGCGTCGGCCGCGCACCGGCGCGGGGGTTCTGGAGCGGAGCGGCAAGGAGTCTCCTTGTGCGAGCAGGGGACGGCTCGGCCGGCGCCGGCGGGATGGCGCGACCGGGGAGGCGGACCTCGGATGCGAGGCTACGGCGGCCCTCCCGGCCGCACCATGGACCGTCGGTCGGAGATCGACCGCGGCCGCCTCGACCGGGTGTCGAGGCGGCGCTCGCCGGCCCGCCGGCCGGCCGTCGCGGGCG
>JAEXXR010000093.1 GCA_023405705.1 Actinomycetes bacterium | reverse complement strand
GGCGCGGGCCGTCCTGCGCCAGCTCGCGCTCGTAGTGGGCGACGTCGGCGGCGGTCGGCACGACCAGCCACGGGTCGTGGCGCAGCCGCGTGCGGAAGGCGCCGAGCGCCGCGCCCGCCTTCGCCGCGTTCGCAGGACCGATGACCAGCTTCAACGCCATGAGCTGCGACATGGTCGCGGGTCGACCTGACGGTCCGACTCCAGGACCGTCATCGGCCGTGCGCACGGCCGTTCATACCGAGAAGCTCCCCCGCCCCCGCACGACGCGGCGAGACTTGGTGCGTTGCGGGCCCGCCGCCACGTCTGCCGACCCGAGAGGAGGGCGCATGGCTTCTGCGACCGACACCGACCTGAAGGCCCGGCATCGCGCGATGTGGGCGTCCGGGGACTACCCGTCGATGGTCGAGACCTTCCTGCTGCCGCTCGGCCCGCGCCTGGTGGGCGCCTGCGGGATCGGCCCCGGGATGACCGTCCTCGACGTCGCCTCCGGCACCGGCAACGCCGCGATCCCGGCCGCCCAGACCGGCGCGCGCGTCACCGCCAGCGACCTCACGCCGGAGCTGCTCGACGCCGGCCGCAGCCGTGCCGAGACGCTCGGCGTGCAGCTCGACTGGGTCGCCGCCGACGCCGAGCACCTGCCGTTCGACGACGACGCCTTCGACGTCGTGATGTCGTCGATCGGCGTGATGTTCGCCCCCTTCCACCAGGCCGCCGCCGACGAGTTGGTGCGCGTCTGCCGGCCCGGCGGGACGATCGGGCTGCTGTGCTGGACGCCCGAGGGGATGATCGGCGCGCTGTTCAGAGCGATGGGCCCGTTCGCCCCGCCGCCACCGCCCGGCGCGCAGCCGCCGCCGCTGTGGGGCAGCGAGCAGCACCTCGGCGAGCTGCTCTGCGACCGCGTCTCGTTCGGGACGCTGCGGCGCGAGCTGCTGGAGGTGACGGCGTTCGAGCGCCCGCACGACTACGGCGCCCACTTCCGCGCCTGCTACGGCCCGACGATCACCGTCGAGGGCAACGCGCGCAGAAACGGGCGCGGCGAGGAGTTCGCCGAGACGATCGACGCCTTCTGCGACGAGTGGAACAGAGGCACGCAGGAGCACGCGCGCTTCGAGCAGGAGTACCTGCTCGCGGTCGGCACGCGCGCCTGAGCGGCGCGAGCGGCGGCAGCAGCTGAGGCCGCGCGCTTCCCGGCGGGCCGGGAAGCGCCGGGCGCGGCGGCGACGGGTGCTCAGGCGACCGCAGCCTGCTGGCTGCCCGGCTGCGCGGCGTTCACGTCGGTGCTTGCGGCCGCCTCGGCCTCGGCCTCCGGCGGTCTCGCGCCCTCGCGCGCCCACGGCTCGTCGAACTCGACGCGCCATCTGCCCTCGGGCGTCTGCATCAGCGCCAGCCGCGAGCGGAACGATCTGCCGGCGCGGCTTCTGAAGCCGGTCACCGGTCTCTCGGTTCTGCCGGTGCGGATCAGCTCCTTGACGATCGCCGCCGACAGCGTCTTGCCGGCCTTCGCCTTCCAGATCACGAAGCCGCAGCCCGGGTCCTCGCGCGACCAGCAGGAGTAGCCCTTGCGGTTCTCCATGATGTCGTGGCCGCAGACGGCGCAGGGGCCGAGGTTCGCGCGCGGGATCCGCACGTCTCTGAGCTTCTCGTCGAGCTCGGCGACGGTCGACTCGGCGAACTTGACGATGTCGCCCATGAACGCCTTGCGCGAGTCGTCGCCCTGCTCGATCTTCGCGAGCCGGTGCTCCCAGTCGCCGGTCAGCGACGGCGAGGTGAGCGGATGGGCGCCGAGCAGCCTGATCACGTTCAGGCCCTTCTCGGTGACGACCAGCGCGCGGCCGTCGCGCTCGATGTAGCCGACCTGCAGCAGGCGCTCGATGATCGCGGCGCGGGTCGCCGGCGTGCCGATGCCGGAGTCCTTCATCGCCTCGCGCAGCTCCTCCTCGTCGACGAGCTTGCCGGCCGTCTCCATCGCGGCCAGCAGCGAGCCCTCGGAGTAGCGCCGCGGCGGTCTCGTCTCCTTCTGCTCGGAGCGGACGTCGCGCGTGTCGACGCGCTCGCCCTGCTCCAGTCTCGGCAGCTGCTGCTCGCGGCCCTCGTCCTCCTCGCCCTCTCTGGGCTCCGCGTCGGCGGCCTCGCCGTAGACGCCGCGCCAGCCGGGGACGAGCATGACCTTCCCTCGGGTGCGGAAGACGTGGCCGGCGACCTCGGTCTCGACGTTCGTGTTCTCGAACACGGCGTCGGGGTGGAAGACGGCCAGGAAGCGCTTCGCGACGAGGTCGTAGATGCGCCGGTCGTCGTCGCTCATCCTGTCGACGGGGTGGGGCGCTCTCGTCGGGATGATCGCGTGGTGGTCGGTCACTCTCGCGTCGTTGACGACGCG
The DNA here is from genome assembly GCA_023405705.1 of Actinomycetes bacterium. Next base: position 1,798 of record JAEXXR010000093.1, on the reverse strand, counting down.
GCCGAGCGGCAGCACGTCGAGCCCGAGAACGTATCTGGCGCCGGCCGCGTACTCCGGGCGGCCGCCGACGATCTCGGCGATCGGCTTGATCTCCGGGACCATGTCGGTCGGCAGGTAGCGCGAGTTCGTACGCGGATAGGTCAGCGCCTTGTGCTCCTCGTAGAGGCGCTGGGCGGCGGCGAGCGTCCGTCTGGCGGAGAAGCCGAAGCGGGAGTTGGCGTCGCGCTGCAGCGAGGTGAGGTCGTAGAGGAGCGGGACGCGCTCTCTGCGCTTTCTCTTCTCCAGTCTGGAGATGACGCCGTCGGTGCCGCGGACGGCCTCGACGACGGCGGCGGCGAACTCGGCGCTGCCGATCCGCGGGCCTCTCCCCTCGCCGCTGCCCGCGGCGACGTGGAAGCGGCCGTCGTAGACGCGCTCCCCCTCGGCCGCGAAGGTCGCGTCGACGGTCCAGTAGGGCTCCGGTCTGAAGGCGCGGATCTCCTCCTCGCGGCGGGCGAGGATCGCGAGCGTCGGCGTCTGCACGCGGCCGAGCGAGACGGCGCCGTCGAAGGAGGAGCGCAGGCGGATCGTCGCCGCGCGCGTCGAGTTCATGCCGACGATCCAGTCGGCCTCCGAGCGGGAGCGCGCCGCGTCCTCCAGCGACGCCATCTCGGAGCCCTCGCGCAGCTGGCCGAAGGCGTTTCTGATCGCCGTCTGCGTCATCGAGGAGAGCCACAGGCGCTTGACCGGCAGTCTCGCGCCGGCCTTCTCGAACAGGTAGGCGAAGATCAGCTCGCCCTCGCGGCCGGCGTCGCAGGCGTTGATGACGAGGTCGACGTCGTCGCGGCCGAGCTGGCGCTTGACGACGTTCATCTGTCTTCTCGAGCGCTCGTCGCGCACGACCAGCCTGAACTTCTCCGGCACGATCGGCAGATCGGCCATGCGCCATCTCTTGAACTTGTCGTCGTACTCGTCCGGCTCGGCGAGCTGGACGAGGTGGCCGACCGCCCACGTCAGGATGTGGTCGGGACCTTCCAGGAAGCCCTCGCCTCTTCTGAACGGCCCGGGCAGGACTCTGGAGAGGTCTCTTCCGACGGATGGCTTCTCGGCGATGACAAGGGTCTTCGGCATGGGGCGTGGAGGGTAGCGCCCTGAGCGGGCGTCGGCGGCGTGAGGGTCCCGCATGGCGCCGCGAGGGTGCTCAGCGGGTGCAGGGGCCGCTGGAGACCGTCACGCCGCGGCGGGCGCCCTCCAGCGCCGAGCGCACGATCGCGTTCGGCACCCCGTAGCCGCCGCGCGGCCCGCTCGTCGCGGCGGCGAAGACGGTCGTCAGCACCCGCCCCCGGCCGTCGACCACGGGGCCGCCGGAGTTGCCGCTGCGGACGTTGCCGCGCAGGACCGTCAGCGCGCGTCTGACCGGCCCGTTGCCGTAGGCGTCGTCGGAGAGGACGGTGCGCGTCTCCCCCAGCCGCGCGGCGCGCGCGTCGAACGGCCCGTTGAGCGGATAGCCGAGGATCGCGCCGGCCGTGCCGGAGCGCGGCTCGGCGGCGAGCTGGAGACCCGGCACGTCGAGCTGCGGCGCGAGCAGGACCGCGACGTCGTTGCGCGCGTCGAAGTGGACGATCGTCGCGTCGAGTGACGGCTCCTGCCCGCCGACCTGCACGATCGTGTCGTCCTGGCCCGCGACGACGTGGGCGTTGGTGACGACGAGGCCGCCGCCGGCCGCCCAGCCCGAGCCCTCGACGCCGAGGCCGCAGGCGCTGCCGAGGATCCGCACGACGCTCGGCGCGGCCGCTCTCACGCCCGGCCGCCTCAGCAC
>JAEXXR010000074.1 GCA_023405705.1 Actinomycetes bacterium | reverse complement strand
GGCGCGGGCGACGAGCGCCGAGATGAGGCGGCTGGTCTCGTCGGCCTCGGGGTGCCACTGGACGCCGAGCGCGAAGTCGTTGGCGGGCGCCTCGATCGCCTCCGGCAGCTCGTCGACGGTCGCCCAGCCGCTCACGACCAGGCCGTCGCCGATCCGGCCGACGCCCTGGTGGTGGTGGGACTTGGTCGCGTGGACCGTCTCGCCCGCGGCGCGCGCGGCGAGCGAGCCCAGCTGCAGCCGCACGTCGTGGTCGGCGCCGTCGAAGGTGCCGATCGCCTTGCGGTGCTCGTGGTGGCCGTACTCCTCCGGCAGGTGCTGGCGCAGCGTGCCGCCGCAGGCGACGTTGAGCAGCTGCATGCCGCGGCAGATGCCGAGCAGCGGGATGTCGCGCTCCAGCGCACGGCGGGTCATCGCCAGCTCGAACGCGTCGCGCTCGGGGACGGTCTCGACCGTCTCGTCGTGGCGCTCGGCGCCGTAGGAGGCGGGGTCGATGTCGGCGCCGCCGGCGAGCATCAGCCCGTCGACGAGATCGAGCGCCTCGTCGGGGTCCTCGGTCAGCGCGGGGTCGGGCGCGAGCATCAGCGCCATGCCGCCGGCGCGGCGGATCTCGTCGAGGTAGTTGGTCGGCAGCAGCGCGGCCTGCTGGTCCCAGACGCTCCAGCGGGCGCGTTCGAGCGCGGTCAGGATGCCGATGACGGGGCGGCGGGTCATCTGAACCAGCCTAGCCGCCGCGCCGCGCGGTCCGCCGCCCGGCGCACGCCCTCGCCCGCCGCGCCGCCGACGGTTCAAAGGTGACGCAGGCGTCAACTTCCGCTACGGTGAGGCACCGCAGCAGCAGCAACCCCACCCCGGAGGGAAGCGGTCATGGAGGAGAGAGGGCGCGCGCTCGACTACGACTGGCTCGTGGTCGGATCGGGCTTCGGCGGCAGCGTCTCGGCACTGCGGCTCAGCGAGAAGGGCTACCGCGTCGGCGTGCTCGAGTGCGGAAGACGCTTCCTCGACCGCGACTTCCCGAAGTCCAACTGGAACCTGCGGCGCTACTTCTGGCTGCCGAGACTGGGCCTGCGCGGCTTCTTCCGCATCTCGACCTTCAAGGACGTCACCGTCCTCAGCGGCTCCGGCGTCGGCGGCGGCAGCCTCGGCTACGCCAACACGCTCTACGTGCCGCCGAGACCGTTCTTCGAGGACCCCCAGTGGAGCGGCCTGAACGACTGGCAGACGGCGCTGGCGCCGCACTACGCGGAGGCGCAGCGGATGCTCGGCGTCGCGCTGACGGCGACCGACGACCCGGCCGACACGCTGCTGCGCGAGCTGGGCGAGGAGCTCGGCGTCGGGCACACGTACAGAAAGACGCCGGTCGGCGTCTTCTTCGGCGAGTCCGGCAAGACCGTTCCCGACCCCTACTTCGGCGGCGAGGGCCCCGACCGGACGGGCTGCAACCACTGCGGCCGCTGCATGGTCGGCTGTCCCGTCGGCGCGAAGAACACGCTCGTCAAGAACTACCTCTGGTTCGCCGAGCGCAAGGGCGCGCAGGTGACGCCCGACCGCACGGTCGTCGACATCAGACCGCTCGGCGCCGCCGACGGCTCCGACGGCTACCTCGTCACGCACGAGCGCTCCGGCGCCTGGCTGCGCAAGGACCGCCGCACGACGACCGCGCGCGGGGTCGTCGTCGCCGCGGGCGCGCTCGGGACCAACAGACTGCTGCAGCGCTGCCGCCTCAACGGCTCGCTGCCGCGGATCTCCGCCCGCCTCGGCGAGCTGGTCCGCACCAACAGCGAGGCGATCCTCGCGGTCACCGTCCCGAAGACCTACAGAGACGACCTGACGCGGCGCGTCGCGATCTCCGGCTCGATCTACCCGGACCCGAACACGCACATAGAGACGGTCACCTACGGCGGCGCCGGCGACGCGATGAACGTCATGTTCACGCTGCTGGTCGGCAACGGCACGCGCATCACGCGGCCGTTCAAGCTGCTCGCCCAGATCGCCCGCCATCCCGGCAGATTCCTGAAGATCATGTGGCCGAACGGCTGGGCGCGGCGGACGATCATAGTCCTCGTGATGCAGACGCTCGACAACGCGATCGCGCTGCGTCCCCACCGCCTGCCGGGCGGCGGCGTGCGGCTGCAGACCGAGCAGGACGCGAGCAGACCGAACCCGACCTTCATCCCGATCGCCAACGACACCGCCGAGTGGCTGGCGAGACGGACCGGCGGGATCGCGCAGAGCAGCGTGCTGGAGGCGATCGACATCCCCTCGACCGCGCACATCCTCGGCGGCGCGGTGATCGCCGAGGACGCGAGCAGAGGCGTGGTCGACGCCCGCCAGCAGGTCTTCGGCTACGAGAACCTGCTCGTCTGCGACGGCGCGGCGGTGCCGGCCAACGTCGGCGTCAACCCGTCGCTGACGATCACGGCGATGGCCGAGCACGCGATGAGCAAGGTGCCGCCGGCCGGCGGCGCGGTCGTCTCGTCGCCCGTCGTCGCGGTCCCGGCCGACGCGCCCGAGCAGCCGCTCGCCGGCGCGGCCTGACCCCGGCTGAGC
>JAEXXR010000531.1 GCA_023405705.1 Actinomycetes bacterium | reverse complement strand
CGGGAGAGGGCGCGCTGCGCGTCGGCGAGCTGCTGCTCGGCGGCCTGCACCCCGGCGCGCGCCGAGGCGGTGTCGGGGGCGGCGTCCAGCTGCTGCCGGCGCAGCTGCGCGAGCCCGACATTGTCCTGCGCGTTGCCGACGTCGGCCTGCCAGCGGGCCATCGCCGCGGCATCGGCGGGGTCGGCCGGTTTGCTGGCCTGCACCACGGCGAGCTCGCGCTGCGCCTGTGCGATCGCCACGTCGGCCTCGCGCACCTGCTCCGCCGAGGCACCGGCACCGGCACGGGAGAGATCCGCCCGCGCCGACGCGAGCGACAGCTGCGCGGCACCGACACCGTCTTCGGCGGCGGACACCCCCTCTGCGGCGCCCTCGGCGGGAACGGGAGCGGTGTAGCCGGCCTGCGCGTACAGCGCCCCGACCGCGGCGGCCGCCTTCTCGTCGAAGACGTCGGAGGCCGGGTCGCCGGCGTCGATGCCGACCGCGGCCATGGCCTGCTTGAACTGCACGACGTCGGGTCCGCTCATGCCGAACGCGAGTCTGCGGTAGGCGGGCAGCTCGCCGGGCAGGACGATCACCGGACGGCCCGAGACCGTCAGCGCGACCGACAGTGGGTCGAGCATCGCGCCCACCTCGGGGACGTTGCCGGTGACGACGGCGGCGCCGCCGAGACCGGACGTGTCGATCGTCACATCCACGGCATCCGCATACGCGACCTCACCGCGGATCGTCACATCGTTGCTGAGCGCACCGAACTCCACGGGTACCGTCACCAGGCCCGCTTCCGGCGGCTCGCCGGCGGCCGCCGCGTCGGCGGGCGACAGCACGAACCTGCCCACCAGCAGGCCGGCCACGAGGGCCACCACGGCAGCGGCGGCGACCAGCCACAACGCCCGGTTACCGGTGAACACCCGACGCCAGCCGCTCACCCGCGACGCCTCGGCCGCGCCGCCGGTGGCGGGGGCATCGTCAGCGGCGGCGTCAGCGGCGATCAGGCGGTCGAACTCCGGATCGTCGTTCGGACCCACTCAGCGGCCCGCCTCGGCGTCGGCCTTGAACGCGTCGAGCTCGGCCTTGTGGTCGGCGACGAACTGCTCCTCCAGCGCGAACGTGATCTTCTGCGACTGGGCGCGGTAGTCGACCTTCTCACGGCAATCCAGGTCGGCGAGGGCCAGCGCGATCTCCCGCTCGCCCAGCTCATCCAGTGCCGGGTCGTCCTCGATGTACTCGGTCTGGTTCTCGTAGTACGCGTTGAGCTCCTGCGAGATGGAGTCCGTCGCCTCCTGCTGCGTGGCGAAGCCGGGCTCACCGGCATCCGCCATGCACGAGGACCACGCGGCGTTCAGGTCGGCCATGTCGGGGTGGTTCGGCATCTCGGTGTAGAAGTCGTTGATGGCATCGGTGAGGTCCTGGTGCTCGCCGGAGCTCCACGGGTCCTCGCCGTTGATCTCGTGCTGCGCCCAGCCGGAGCAGCCGGCCGTCTCCCAGTTCCACTCGTACGCGCCGTCGTCGTTCAGCTCCTCCTCGGTGGGACTGGGGCCGTACAGGGCCTCGTAGAAGGCGGCCTGCTCTGACTCGGACAGGCTCGCGACGTAGTCCTGGTTCGGGTCCACGAACTCGGTCTCGTCGGTCGGCACCGGCTCATCGCGGCCCGGCCAGTTCACCATGCCGTAGCCGTACTGCGAGACCCATTCCCGGTCGTCGGGCTTCCACTCCTCGCCGCTGCTGTACGAGACGCCGCCGGTGGTGTCCATCGGCTGGTATTCGAAGCCCTGCTCGGCCATGCACTCCGCCTGCAGCTCCTCGATCTTCTTCTGCTGCTCCTCGAACTTCGCCTGCTGCTCGTCCTGGTCCAGGTCGCCGCCCCACGCGGCCGACAGGTACGCGCTCAGCGGGGAGAGCTCCTCCGGCGAGGCGGCCCCGCCGTCATCGCCCGAACAGGCGGCGAGCGGAAGGACGAGGGCGGATGCCGCAAGGAGGGCGACGGCGAAACGACGGCGGTTCATGAGTGTCCTCCGATGGGGGGCGATGTGCCTTCATCCTGACACAGCCGACTCATAGGAGACCGCTTGCCGACGCAAGATCATCCTTCCGGATGATGCGCCGGTGACCCTCAGACCGGGGGAACCTCCGGCAGGCCCGTCCGCAGCTCCATCGGCAGATGCGCGAGGTCGTTGTGGGCGACCAGCGCCCACGGACGCCCCGCGCGCTGGGCGAGGACGGTCAACCCGCAGTGCGCCTGATTGATCGTCAGCCACCGCCACTGCGGCGCCTCCAGCACCTCGCGCACGAACCACGCGATGACGAAGTTGTGGGTGATCAGCAGTTCGTGCGTGTCGGGCTTGCGCACCAGGAACTCCGCGACGGCATCGTCCATCTGGGCGCGCCCGGCTTCGACCTCCGCGTCGGTGTACGACCCGAAGAACGGCTCGTAGATCGCGGGCGTGTCGTGCGTCATCCCGGTCGGGATGCAGTCGAACAGCAGCGCGGAGGGCTCCGGCGTGACGGCGGGCAGGCGCTCCGCGACGGCGCGCGCCGTCTCGGCGGCGCGCTCCAGCGGGGAGTGCCACACGGCAGCCAGCGGCACCCCGGACAGCCGGTCGGCCAGCAGCTCCGCCTGCCGCCTGCCACGCGGTGAGAGCGGCCCGTCTTCCAGGCCGTGTTCCGCGTCGAGGTGCTCGCCGTGGCGCACGAGATAGAGATAATGCGTCACGGTCACTCGTCTCGCCATCGGGGGGGGTGGGGGCTTCTCCACCCTACGTCAGACCCGCGACGCCGGACCCGTGGCGAGGGCCGACCTCTTCTGCGCCCCGGCCCTACTGCGCGGCTTTGGCGATCTCGGCCAGGTGCGCACGGCTGAGCCGGGCGCCGATCCCCTGGACGAGTTCGTCGACATGGCTCACCGCGTACACGTTCACGATCGGCGCGACGACCGTGCGCTGCGCGCGCAGCCACGCGATCGCGACGGCGGACGTCGGGATCGACAGCTCGGCGCCGATGCGGTCCAGCGCACGGAGCGTGCGGGTGCCGCGTCGGTTCATCGCCGCCGCCAGCTGACTGCCGCGCACCGAGTCGGCCACGCCCGCGCGGCTGCGGACGGCACCGGCCAGGTAGCCGTGCTCCAGCGCCTGCGATGGCGTCACCGCGATGCCCTGAGCGCCGGCGACCAGCCGCAGATCGCCGTCGTACTCCGTCTGCCGCAGCACGTTGTAGGGCACATCGAGCGCCGTCAGCCGAGGGTAGCCGGCGGAGGCCAGGATGCGCGCCTCGACGAGCTGTGCCGCGGTGTGCCCGAGCGAGCCGAGCGCGCGGACCTTGCCGGCCTCGATGAGCCACTCGGCCGTCGCGAGGGTGTCTTCGAGAGCCGTGACCCGGTCGCTGGTCGCGTCGAGGTACAGCACGTCGATCCGGTCGGTCTGCAACCGGGTGAGCGATGCCTCGACGGCGCGGATGAGGTTGACAGGTCCCAGACCGGAATGGTCGGGGTTCGTGCCGACGCGCACCCCCAGCACGGTCGTGTCGCGCGTGCCGCGACGGTGGAGCCACTGGCCGATGATGTGCTCGCTGCGACCGGCGGCGTAGCCGTCGGAGGTGTGGACGGCGTTCCCGCCGCGCTCGCGGTGGGCGTCGAGGATGTCGTGGGCCGCCGCCATGTCGACGTGCCAGCCGAACTCGGCGCCGCCGAGGATCAGCGGGAAGATCTCGAAGCCGGTCTCGCCGAGCGGCACGCGGATCGCCGCGCCCAGCGGAGCGCCCTGCACCGGGATGGGCGCGGACGGGTGTTCCGTCACGGTCGAGGTGCCCGCGTGCGGGCTCGCCGGGGTGGGCGACGTGCCGACGCCGAAGAAGCCCATCTGTCCACCCCCTCACGGAGCCGCACAGGAGGATCCGCCTTCTCCGCACCCCCCGGCGCGTAGTACCGAGGGTAGGCCAGGCGTCCGACACAACCGACCATTGCGGAGGCCAGGCGGTAAACATTGCATAACGCTTGGATCACGGCATCCGTTCGGAGCCCTCAGATGTCCCCCATTCGGGGGACAATCCGCACGGAAAACGGATGCCCGCCCCTCCGAGACGGGAGGAAGCGGGCATCCGTGTCCTAGTGGGGTGGCTCAGCCTTCGGCGGGAGCCTCCGGGCCCTCGCTCGCGGCGGCGCGGCCCTCCTGGTCGGCGGCCTCCTCGAGCACGGGCTCGAGCGACAGCTTGCCGCGGTCGTCGATCTTCGTGATCTTCACGAGCAGCTTCTGGCCGACCGAGAGCACGTCCTCGACGTTCTCGACGCGCTTGCCACCAGCGAGCTTGCGGACCTCGCTGATGTGCAGCAGGCCGTCCTTGCCGGGCAGGAGCGAGATGAACGCACCGAACGCGGCCAGCTTGACGACGGTTCCGAGGAACTGCTCGCCCACCTCCGGGTTCGTCGGGTTCGCGATCGCGTTGACCTGGGCGCGGGCGGCCTCGGCCGACGGGCCGTCGGTCGCGCCGATGTAGACGGTGCCGTCCTCCTCGATGGAGATCTGCGCGCCGGTCTCGTCCTGGATCGCGTTGATCGTCTTGCCCTTCGGGCCGATCAGCTCGCCGATCTTGTCGACGGGGATCTGCACGCTGATCACGCGCGGCGCGGTCGGCGCCATCTCGTCGGGGCCGTCGATCGCGGCGTTGAGGACGTTCAGGATCGTCAGGCGCGCCTCCTTGGCCTGCGTCAGCGCGGCCGACAGCACCGACGACGGGATGCCGTCGAGCTTCGTGTCGAGCTGGATGGCCGTGACGAACTCGCTCGTGCCGGCGACCTTGAAGTCCATGTCACCGAGGGCATCCTCGGCGCCCAGGATGTCGGTCAGCGCGGCGTAGCGCGTCTGGCCGTCGACCTGGTCGGACACGAGGCCCATGGCGATGCCGGCGACGGGCGCGCGCAGCGGCACGCCCGCGTTCAGCAGCGACAGGGTCGAGGCGCAGACCGAGCCCATCGACGTCGAGCCGTTGGAGCCGAGCGCCTCGGAGACCTGACGGATCGCGTAGGGGAACTCCTCGCGGCTGGGCAGCACCGGCACGAGCGCGCGCTCGGCCAGGAAGCCGTGCCCGATCTCGCGACGCTTCGGCGAACCGACACGGCCGGTCTCACCGGTCGAGTAGGGCGGGAAGTTGTAGTGGTGCATGTAGCGCTTGCTCGTCACGGGCGACAGCGAGTCGATCTGCTGCTCCATCTTGAGCATGTTCAGCGTCGTGACACCCAGGATCTGGGTCTCACCGCGCTGGAAGATCGCCGAGCCGTGCACGCGCGGGATCACCTGGACCTCGGCATCCAGCGGACGGATGTCCGCGAGGCCCCGGCCGTCGATGCGGACGCCCTCGGCGAGGATGCGACCGCGGACGATCGTCTTCGTGACGGACTTGTACGCGGCGGAGAACTCCAGCGTCGCGACGGCCGGGAGCTCCCCCGCCTCGACGGCCGCCAGCAGCTGCGCCTTGACGTCGTCCTTGATCGCGTCGTCGGCGTTCTGACGCTCGACCTTGTCGGCGATCTGGTACACCGGCACCAGGCGGTCGTAGGCGCGGCCGGCGACGAAGTCGTAGACCTCCTGGCTGTACGCCGGGAAGACCGGGTAGGGCTGGATCTCCTTGGCGGCGGTGTTCGCCACGACGTTCTGCGCCGCGACGAGCTCCTTGATGAAGGGCTTGGCGGCCTCGAGGCCCTGCGCGACGATCTCCTCGGAGGGCTTCGTGGCGCCGGCCTTGATGAGGTTCCAGCTGTGCTCGGTGGCCTCGGCCTCGACCATCATGATCGCGACGTCGCCGTCCTCGAGCACGCGGCCCGCGACGATGAGGTCGAAGACGGCATCCTCGAGCTGCTCGGCCTTCGGGAAGGCGACCCACTGGTCGGCGTGCTCGCCGTGACCGGGGATGAGCGCGAGCCGGACGCCGGCGATCGGGCCGGAGAACGGCAGACCCGAGATCTGCGTCGAGAGGGATGCCGCGTTGATCGCGAGCGCGTCGTAGAACTCGCCGGGGGCGATGGACAGGACGGTCACGACGATCTGGACCTCGTTGCGGAGGCCGTCGACGAACGACGGACGCAGCGGGCGGTCGATGAGACGGCAGACGAGGATCGCCTCGGTGGAGGGGCGGCCCTCGCGGCGGAAGAACGAGCCGGGGATCTTGCCGGCGGCGTAGGAGCGCTCCTCGACGTCGACGGTCAGCGGGAAGAAGTCGAAGCCTTCGCGCGGGTGCTTGCCGGCGCTGGTGGCCGAGAGGAGCATCGTCTCCTCGTCGAGATACGCGGCGACGGCACCCTGTGCCTGCTGCGCGAGTCGTCCGGTCTCGAACCGGATCGTGCGGGTGCCGAAGCGGCCGTTGTCGAGGACGGCTTCGGCGGCGGTGATTTCAGGACCTTCCAAGAGGTCTCTCCTTCTTTGTTTAGACTCGCGGGCGCGTTTCGACCGCGAGATCGTGCGAAGGAGCAGGAACAGGCAGATCCAGACGCGCGACAGCGTCGCGGAGATCGTCAGCGCTGGTCACCAGTCGAAAGTCACTCTGCGAGAGAGGAACCCACCACAAGCGACCAGCTTCCTGCCGGCCTGCTCCAGATGACGCGGAGAATCCACGGCATCCTGCACCAGCCTATCAGGCGACCATATGCAGCACGCGCGAGGCGTGCGTATGGTGGTGATCATGAGCACCGACGACACCACGGCATCCGACGAGATGAAGCGCAAGTTCAAGGAGGCGCTCGAGAAGAAGAACGCGCAGCAGCGCGTCGGCGAGGCGCACCTGGACGGCGACTCGGCGATCCACGGCACCCACGGCGCCGTCACCAAGCGCGAGTTCCGCCGCAAGAGCGGCTGAGCCCGTCCCGCCGAGCGTCGGGGCCCGGCTCCTCGGGGAGGAACCGGGC
>JAEXXR010000061.1 GCA_023405705.1 Actinomycetes bacterium | reverse complement strand
GCCTCGCCCGGCGCTGGCGCATCCGGCGAGGCGGCCGGCGCGTCCGCGTCCGGCGCATCCGGCGCGGCCCGACCCGTGCCCCCGGTCGTCCTCGTCCACGGCTGGAAGGGCTCGCACCGGCTGTGGGACCGGACGGTCGTCGAGCTGGAGGCGCGCGGCGTGCGCGTCGTCGCCTTCGACCTGCGCGGGATGGGCGAGTCCGAGAAGCCCGCCGGCCGGCTCGACTTCGACACCTTCGCCGACGACCTCGGCGAGGTGCTGGAGGCCTTCGACCTGCGCGACGCGACGCTCGTCGGCTGGTCGATGGGCTGCACCGTCTCGCTGCGCCACCTGCAGCGGGCGGGCCTCGCAGACGCCGCAGGCGCCGCGCCCGCGCGCGTCGGCGCAGCGACCGCAGGCGCTCCCGCTGCGCCCGGCCGCGTCGGCCGGCTCGTGCTGATCAACGGCCCGCTGCGGCTGACGCGCGCCGACGACTTCCCGCACGCGATGAGCGACGAGCAGCTCGACGGCTACCTGAGCGAGCTGGCGAGGGGCTGGCCGGCGTCCGAGCGCGCCTTCCAGGCGGAGTCGGCGCTGCCGGGCAGCGACCCGGAGCTGATCGACTGGCTGTGGCGCACGGCGCTGCAGACGCCGCTGGCGGTCGCGCTGTCGGCCGTCCGCGAGCAGGCGAGGCTCGACATGCGCGACGCGGTGCGGAGCCTGAGGGTCCCCGTGCTCGCCGCCTACGCGACCGGCGACCCGTACTACCCGACCTCGCTCGGCGAGTGGATCGCCGGCAACGCCCCCGACGGCCGCCTGCGCGTCTTCGAGCAGAGCGCCCACTGCACGCCGATCGAAGAGGCCCCGGCGCTCGCCGAGGCGATCGTGCAGTTCGGCGCCGCCGGCTCCGCTTCCCGGCCCGCGCCAGCGGGCCGCATCGGCTCGGACCGACCTGCTTCCGAGCAATCTGACATTTGATCAAAAGTGATAGGTTTTCCGCGATGGGTGGAACAGAGAGATCCCAAAGCCCGCCGGCGCCGGTGATCGTCGGCGCGGGCACGACCGTCTACGAGCGTCATCCGGCGGTCGAGCGGCGCACCGAGACGTTCATCGCCGAAGCCGTCGTCGCCGCCCTGGCCGACGCGGGGATCCACAAGAACGAGGTCGACGGCCTCGGGATCGCCTCGTTCTCGCTCGCGCCCGACCACGCGATCGACCTCACCTGGAAGCTCGGCATGACCGTGCGCTGGGTGATGGAGGACTCCAACGGCGGCGCCAGCGCGGTCAACATGCTGCAGCACGCGATCCGCGCGATCGAGGCCGGCGACGCCGAGACGATCGTGCTCGCCGCCGGCGACCGGATGGAGAAGCGCGAGTTCCATCTGATGACCGACCGCTACAACAAGGTCGCGCGCGACTACCTCGCCCCGCTGCCGCTCAACGGCCCCAACGCGCTGTTCGCCTTCCTGACCGAGCGCTACGGCCGCGTCCACGGGCTCAGACGCGAGGACTTCGGCTGCATCCCGCTGGCGCAGCGGGCGTGGGCGGGGAAGAACCCCCTTGCGGTCTACCGCAGACCGATGACGCTCGACGAGTACATGGAGTCGGTCCCGATCGCCCCGCCGCTGACGCGCTTCGACTGCGTGCCGATCGTCTCCGGCGGCGACGCGATCGTCGTCACCACGCCCGAGAAGGCGGCGAAGCTGAAGGGCCCGCACGCCGGCGTCCGCGCGATCCGCGCGCTGCACAACCCCGACCAGCAGGAGGGGGACGGCATCAACACCGGCTTCGCGCTGATCCGCGACGAGCTGTGGGAGGCGGCCGGCGTCCGTCCCGAGGACCTCGACAGCGCCCACATCTACGACGACTATCCGGTGATGGTGCTGGTCCAGCTCGCCGACCTCGGCGTGATCCCCGACGGGGACGTCAAGCGCTACCTGCACAAGACGATCCTCGAGGAGATGTGGCCCGTGAACACCTCCGGCGGCCAGCTGTCGGCCGGTCAGGCCGGCGCCTCCGGCGGCATGCACGGCATGGCCGAGGCGGTCCGCCAGCTGCGCGGCAGAGCCGGCGAGCGCCAGGTCGAGAACTGCGAGCTGTCGCTCGCGACCGGCTACGGCATGGTCCTCTACACGCACGGCTCCTGCCACAACGCGGCCGTGCTCGAGCGGCGGGGAGGGTGACGATGAGCGCCCCGTTCACCGTGCCCATGTGCCGTGTCTGCGAACACCTTGCGTATCCGCCGCGGATCCTCTGCCCGGAGTGCGGAGCGAACGACTGGACTCGCACGCTCGCCGACAGGGGCGTCGTGACCGAGGTCACCGTCCGTCGTCCCGTCTTCAAGCGCCGGCAGCTCCCCTGGGGCAACTGGCTCGACCAGGAGGCGGTGCGGCTTGCTGCCGTCCACGTCTCCGTCGGTGAGCGAAGCGTTCGGATCATCGCCCGCGTCCCCGAGGGCGTCGAGTCCGGCGACCGCGTCAACCTCAGCGCGCAGGCGAGCACCGCGATCGCGCTGCCCGGCCAGGTCGCCGAGGCGGCCGTGCCCGAGAGCGAGTAGCGATGCTGCTGCCCGAGCTGGAGTACGTCCGACCGCACTCCGTCGAGGAGGCGGTCGAGCGGCTCGCCGGCCACCGCAACGCGCGCGTGCTGGCCGGCGGGCAGACGCTGCTGAACGCGCTGAAGCTGCGGATCGTCCACCCGGACGTGCTCGTCGACGTCTCGCGGCTGGAGGCGCTGCGCGCGATCTCCCGGGATGACGACGGCACGATCCGCGTCGGCGCCTCCGTCACCTACGACGAGCTGGTCGCCGACCCGCTCGTGCAGGAGGCGCACGCCGTCACCGCCGCGATGACCTCGCGCATCGTCGACCGCCAGGTCCGCGCCCGCGGGACGATCGGCGGCAACGTCTGCCTCGCCGACCCGACCGGCAACTACCCGCCGCTGCTCGTCGCGCTCGATGCGCGGCTCGTGCTGCGCGGCCCCGACGGCGAGCGCACGGTCCCCGCCGAGGGGTTCTGGCTGGCGCCGTACATGACGGCGATCGGCCCCGGCGAGCTGCTGACGCACATCCTGCTGCCGCCGCTGGCGCCCGGCGAGGGCGTCGGCTACGAGTCGCTCCAGGTCGGCATCGACTCGTGGGCGCTCGCCCGCGCC
>JAEXXR010000522.1 GCA_023405705.1 Actinomycetes bacterium | reverse complement strand
ACGCCGGGGCCGCCGGTGCGACGCCGCGCGTCCGCCGCGCCGCGCCCGGCGCGCGCCGCACGACCACCTTCGCCGACGACTCGCAGGCGAGACTGGCGATCTTCCCGACCCCTGACGGCAACAGACTGGTCTGGTCGGTGCTCGCCGACGTCGGGCCGCAGGAGCAGTTCGCCTACCTCGTCGACGCGACGGACGGCACCGTCCTCAAGCGCTCCAACCTCGTCAGACACCTGAGCGGGCACGGCACCGCCTGGTCCTACGCGCCCGGCGACGGGCCCAACGAGCGGATGCTCGACGGCTACACGCAGGAGCTGAAGCCGTTCGAGGACGACTGGGTGCTCGGCGACGGGTCGCGGCTGGCGGGCAGGTACGCGCACGCCTACAGCGACGTCGACGACAACGACAGACCCGGCTTGGCCGAGGAGGTCCCGGCGAACGAGACGACGCCGCCGCCCGATCCCGAGGACCCGGACCCGCAGCCGGTCCTGCCGGTCTGGAACTACCCCTTCACGCCCGTCACGAGCGGCTTCCAGTGCCCGACGCCGGCCTACCCCTGCTCGTGGGAGAGCCTCGCGCCCGGCACCTGGGAGACCAACCGCGCGCAGAACGCCGTCCAGTCGTTCTGGTTCGTCAACCGCTTCCACGACCACCTGCGCGACGCGCCGGGCATCGGCTTCGACGACGCCTCGGGCAACTTCGAGCTGAGCGCCGACGGCCTCAGCGGCGACCCGGTGATCGTCAACACGAGCGACGGCGCCGACCTGACCTTCCTCAACGGCGAGGACGAGATCAGCCACCATCCCGACGACGCGCACCTCAGCAACGCGAACATGTTCACGCCGCCCGACGGCCTCTCGCCGCGGATGCAGATGTACCTGTTCATGGCGTTCGCGGGCGATCCGAACACGCTCGACGGCAACGGCGGCGACGACGCCTCCGTCATCTACCACGAGTACGGCCACGGGCTGTCGAGCCGCCTCGTCGTCGACGAGGACGGCGTCGCGGCGCTCAACGCGCCGCAGTCGGGTGCGATGGGAGAGGCGTGGAGCGACTGGTACGCGCTCGACCTGCTCGTCGCCGAGAGAGACCAGGCCGACACGCCGGCGTCCGGCGAGGTGATGCTCGGCGGCTATCTCGGCGGCGGCGTCAACACCTTCCGCTACGGCTCGCTCGACTGCCCGGTCGGCGTCTCGGCGACCAACTGCCCGGCCGGCGGCGGCTACACCTTCGGCGACTTCGGCAGGGTCTGGGCCGGGACCGAGACCGTCTACGGCCCGCAGGTCCACTCCGACGGCGAGATCTGGGGGCAGACGCTGTGGGATCTGCGCACCAGGGTGATCGCGGCGCGCGAGGCGGCCGGCGGCAGCTACGAGGACGGCCTGCGCGACGTGCGAGCGCTCGTCACCGGCGGCATGCGCGGCTCGGTCGCCGACCCGTCGTTCCTGGAGATGCGCGACCAGATCCTCGCCGCCGACCAGAACCCGGACATCACCAACGGCGCATACCACAGAGTCATCTGGGAGGTCTTCGCGGCCCGCGGGATGGGGGTCTACGCGGACTCGTACACCGGCTTCGACCCGGCGCCGCAGGAGAGCTTCGACCTGCCGCCCGCCCCGGGCGACGGCACCGCGCCGCTGACCGGCACGATCACCGACGCCGCGACCGGCGCGCCGGTCGCCGGCGCGACCGTCTGGCTGCCCGGGATGGGCGAGGGGATCAGAACGAACGCCGCCGGCAGATACACGCTCGCGACCGCGAACGTCGACGTCTACCCGCGCCTGAACGTCTTCGCTCCCGGCTACGACGAGGCGCCGGCCGGCGCCGTCACGGTCGCGCCCGGCGGCTCGACCAGGGACGTCGCGCTGCGGCGCAACTGGGCGCTCGCCTCCGGCGGCACCGAGATCGCCGACTTCACCGCGCCCGACCTGACCGGCTACGGCTGCGGTCCGCAGGATGCGATCGACGGCACGAAGGCGTTCGGCTGGGGCAGCTTCCAGCCCGCGTACGACGGCTCGGCCGGCGACCCGCCTGCCGCGCCCGGTCCGCGCGCGCTGAGACTGAGACTGCCGCGGGCGGTCGACGTGAGCGGCTTCGCGATCGACCCCGGCGCGATCTGCGGCGACGACGACAGCGCCTCGCTCGGCGAGTTCACGCTGGAGACCTCGGCCGACGGGACGACCTGGAGAACGGCGGCGGCGAGCACCTTCACGCGCAACGACAACCACAGGCTGAACGCCTTCGCGCCCGCCGCCGGCGCCGGCGCCGGCGTCAGGTTCGTACGCGTCACGATGCTGAGACCGCAGGGCGGCCCCGGCCGCTCCGGCACCTACTACATGGACCTCGCGGAGCTGGCGATCCACGGCACGGCGACGCCGGAGCCGAGAGAGCCGGAGCCGAGAGAGCCCGAGCCCAGACAGCCCGAGCCGAGAGGGCCCGAGCCCAGACAGCCCGAGCCCAGACAGCCGGAGCCGAGAAGACCGGTCGTCGACACCCGCGCCCCGCGCGCGGTCGGCAAGCCGGCGCTGCCGAAGGCGCGCACGCTGACGGCGCTGCGCTCGCGCGCCGGGCTGGCGCTCAGAGTCCGCTTCGACGAGACGGCGCGCGTCGC
The DNA here is from genome assembly GCA_023405705.1 of Actinomycetes bacterium. The sequence continues at coordinate 1,659 of JAEXXR010000522.1, read as the reverse complement.
CGCCGAGGTGACGCTGCCGGCGGCGACCGCGCGCAGGCTCGGCCTGACGAGAGCGCGCCGCGGGACCTACCGGCTGTCGCGAACCGCGCTGCGCTCGCTGGGCGCGCGCAGAGTCGGCACGCTGCGGCTGAAGCTCAGCTCGGCGGCGAGCCGCAGACTGTCGCGCACGCGCTCGCTGCGCGTGACGATCACGATCACGGCGACCGACGCGAGCGGCAACCGAGCGCGCGTCGTCGTGAAGCCGCTGCTGAGGCGCTGAGGTCCGGCGGGGCGCTTCGGCGCCCCGCTCAGCCCTCGGTGATCGTGACCGAGCGGATGACGACCGGGTCGACCGGCTCGGAGCCCTGCGGGTCGCTCTCGCTGAGCGGCTGCTGCTCGATCGTCTCGACGACGTCGAGGCCGGAGACGACTCTGCCGAGGATCGCGTACTGCGGCGGCAGCTCGGCGTCGTCGGCGGTGACGATGAAGAACTGGCTGCCGGAGGTGCCGTCGGGGTCGGTCGCGGTCTTCGCCATCGCGACGGTGCCCTTGACGTATCTGGCCGTTCTCGGCGGCCTCTCGGTGATGTCGTAGCCGGGGCCGCCGGTGCCGTTGCCGAGCGGGTCGCCGCCCTGGATCACGAAGCCGGGGGCGATCCGGTGGAAGGTGAGGTCGTCGTAGAAGCCTCTTCTGGCGAGGACGGCGAACGACGAGGTCGTGCGCGGCGAGTCTCTCGTGTCGAGCGCGATCGTGAACGAGCCGCAGTTGGTCGAGACGATCGCCTGCCAGTCGGTGCCGGACGCGAGCCGCTCGGTCGGTCTGCCCATCACCTGGCCGGTCTTGACTCTCGGCGCCGCGACTCTGACGCAGCCGGCGGCCGTCGTCGTCGTCTCGGAGCTGCCCTCGGAGCCGCAGCCGGCGAGCAGCGCGATGGCCGCCGCGGCGAGCGGGAGGGCGGTCGAAAAGGAACGTCGCACGGCAGGGCAGGATAATGAAGGCCGTCTTGTCACCGCTCGCCCCGTCCCTCACCCCGCTGCTGCGGGCCTACGACCACGTCCTGCTCGACCTCGACGGCTGTCTGTGGGTCGGCGGCACGCCGACGCGCGAGGCACCGCGGGCGCTGGAGGCGCTGCGCGCCGCCGGCAAGCGGGTCGCGTTCGTCACCAACGACACCCGCTCGACCGCCGAGGAGTACGTCCGCAAGCTGTGGTCGCTCGGCTTCCGCGCCTCGCTGGAGGAGGTCGTCACCGTCGGCGGCGCGCTCCAGCACCACCTCGCCGAGACGCACGGCGGCCGCCGCTCGACCGCGTTCGTGATCGGCACCGCCGCGATCCACCGCCACGTCGCCGACGCCGGCCTGCGCGTCGTCAACGGCACGGCGCACGCGCCGCACGCCGAGGTCGTCGTCGCCGCCGGCCACGACCAGCTCCACTTCGAGGAGCTGAAGATCGCGACGCAGGCGCTGCTCGGCGGCGCCGACTTCGTCGCCGCCGGCCGCGACCGCACCTTCCCGATGCCGGACGGGATGTGGCCGGGCACCGGTGCGCTCGTCGCCGCGCTGGAGTACTCGGCCGCGCGCACGGCGCGCACCGTCGGCAAGCCGGAGCCGCAGATCTTCCGCACCGCGCTCGACCGCCTCGGACCGGGCAGCGCGCTCGTCGTCGGCGACCGGCTCGACGC
>JAEXXR010000633.1 GCA_023405705.1 Actinomycetes bacterium | reverse complement strand
GAGCACGACGTCGCGGTCGATCCCGCGGCGGTGGAGCGTGACGCGCGACAGCCCCGCCTCGCGCGCGATCCGCTCGATCGTCGCGCCGCCGTAGCCGTAGCGCGCGAAGGCCCGTCGCCCCGCCTCGCGCACCTGTTGATCGACCGTGTTGCTCATCTGCAACACGACGGTATCGCGCCGCGCGGCGCGAGTCCCGGACGTTCGGACGCAGAGGAGGCACCGGATCTCCACTGCCGGCGCCGCGCGGCCCGGCCCCTCAGCCCGCCGGCGTCCCCGCCCGGTCGCGCGCGACCAGCGTGGCGTAGAGCCCGCCGCGCGCGAGCAGCTCCTCGTGCGTCCCGCGCTCGGCGATCCGCCCTCTGTCGAGCACGACGATCTGGTCGGCGTCGCGGACGGTCGACAGCCGGTGGGCGATCGTGATCGTCGTGCGCCCCTCGGCGAGCCGGTCGAGCGCTTCCTGCACCGCCTGCTCGGTCTGCGTGTCGAGCGCGCTGGTCGCCTCGTCGAGCACGAGCACCGGCGGGTTGCGCAGCAGCGTCCGCGCGATCGCCATCCGCTGCTTCTCGCCGCCGGAGAAGCGGTAGCCGCGCTCGCCGACGACGCTGTCGTAGCCGTCCGGCAGCGCCGCGATCAGGTCGTGGACGCGCGCCGAGCGGGCGGCCGCCTCGATCTCCTCGTCGGTCGCGTCGGGCCGCGCGAAGCGCTGGTTCTCGCGCACGGAGGCGTGGAAGAGGTAGGTCTCCTGCGAGACGACGCCGACCGTCTCCGCGAGCGAGTCGAAGGCGAGGTCGCGCACGTCGACGCCGTCGATCGTCACGCGCCCGCGCTCGACCTCGTACAGCCGCGCGACGAGGTAGCCGAGCGTGGTCTTGCCGGCGCCGGTCTCGCCGACGATCGCGGTGCGCGTCCCGGCCGGCACGACGAGGTCGACCTGCTCCAGCGTCCACGGCGCCTCGCCGCCGTCGGGCAGTTCCTGCGCGTAGCGGAAGCCGACGCCCTCGAAGCGGACCTCGCCGAGCACCTCCTCGCGCCGCAGCGCGACCGGCGCGGCGGCCTCGGCGATGTCGACCGGCAGGTCGAGGTAGTCGAAGATCCGCTCGAACAGCGCCAGCGAGCTCTGGATCTCGACCCCGACCGACAGCAGCTGGCCGATCGGGAACAGCAGCCGCGTCTGCAGCGTCGTGAAGGCGACGACCGTGCCGATCGTGATCGTCTCGCCGCCGCCGGCGATCGACTGCCCGGCGAACCAGTAGACGGCGGCCGGCATGATCGCGAAGGTCATCTGCACGGTCGCCATCCGCCACCGCCCGGCCATCCGCTGGCGGACCTCGATCGCGGCCAGCTCCTGCGACTCGCGCGCGAACCGCTCGGCGAGGTCGCCCGAGCGCCCCATCGTCTTGCCGAGCAGCATCCCGGAGACCGACAGCGACTCCTCCACCAGCGCGGAGAGGTCGGCCAGTCTGCCCTGCTTGGTGGCGGTGATCCGCTTGCGCTCCTGCCCGACCCGCCGCGTCAGCCAGACGAAGAACGGCAGCAGGATCAGCGAGAAGATCGCCAGCCGCCAGTCGAGCAGCGCCATCGCGACGACGGTCGCGATCACCGTCGTGACGTTCGAGGCGATCGAGGTCGCCGTCGAGGTGACGACGTTGTCGATCCCGCCGATGTCGTTGGAGATGCGCGACTGCACCTCGCCGGTGCGGGTGCGCGTGAAGAAGGCGAGCGACAGCCGCTGCAGATGTCTGTAGACGGCGGCCCGCAGGTCGTGCATCACCTGCTGGCCGACGACGTTGGAGAGCCACGTCTGCGCGACGCTCAGCGCGCCGGTGACGATCGCGATCGCGACCATCCCGAGCACGAGCGCGGTCAGCAGGCCGGTCCGCCGCTCGGGGATCGCGACGTCGAGCACCTCGCGCAGGAGGAACGGCGAGACCATGCTCAGCGCCGCCGAGAAGACGATCAGGCCGAGCACGAGCGCCAGGCGCGCCCGGTAGGGGCGGAAGAGGGCGAGGATGCGGCGGCCCTGGCGCGCTCTGGCGCGCGTCGGCGCCGGCGCGGTCGGGGGCGGGCTGCTGCTCACGCCTCCCGAGGATAGGAGGGCGGCGCGGGCGGCCCCCGCCTCCCGCGAGATCAGATCTCGGCGACGGGGTTGGCGACCTTGCCGATCCCCTCGACCTCGACCTCGACGACGTCGCCGGCCTTCAGCGAGCGGATCGGGTCCATGAACTCGCCGCAGCCCCACGGCGTGCCGGTGAGGATCACGTCGCCGGCCTCGAGCGTGAAGCTGTGCGAGCAGAACGAGATCAGCTCGGCGACGCCGAAGACCATCTCCTTCGTGTTCGAGTCCTGGACGGCCTCGCCGTTGACGCGCGTCGAGATGCCGAGCACCTGCGGGTCGGCGACCTCGTCGGCGGTGACGATCACCGGGCCGAGCGGGCAGAAGGTGTCGAGCGACTTGCCGCGCACCCACTGGCCGTCGGAGAACTGCACGTCACGAGCGGAGACGTCGTTGGCGACGGTGTAGCCGAAGACGTGCGAGAGGGCGTCCTCGACGGAGACGCGCGTCGCGGTCTTGCCGATCACGACCGCCAGCTCGACCTCCCAGTCGACTCTCTTGGTGATCGCGCGGTCGACGCGGATCTCGTCGCCGTCGCCGATCACGCTGGTCGTGAACTTCGTGAAGACGAGCGGCGCGGACGGCTTGTCCATGCCGGTCTCGCGGACGTGGTCCATGTAGTTGAGGCCGATCGCGACGATCTTGCCGGGCGCCAGCGGGGCCGCGAGCTTCGCGCCCTCCAGCGGGGCGTCGGCGGCGGCTGGGAGCGGCCCGCCGGCGGCGACGAGGTCGGCGACGGTCGTGCCGGCGGCGACGTCGAGCGCGTAGAGCGCGCCGTCGCGCTCCACGACGGGGGTCGGGGTGCCGTTCGAGATTGCGGTGCCAATGCGCATGGATGCTCCAGATTGGTCAGACCATTATGGTCCGACCACTATAATCGCCTGCGATGCCGCCACGCAACCACGTCGCCGAGAGCGTCCGCGCGCTGCTCGCCGAAGAGGAGGTCGCGCCCGGCGACAGACTCCCGCCCGAGCGCGAGCTCGCCGCCCGCCTCGGCGTCTCCCGCTCCAGCCTGCGCGAGGGCCTGCGCCGCCTGACCGACCTCGGGATCATCGAGTCGCGCCAGGGCTCCGGCACCTATCTCGCCCCGCTCGACCTCGGCGACCTGTTCGAGGTCCGCCAGCGGCTGGAGCCGCTCGCCGCGCGCCTCGCCGCCGGCCGGCGCAGGGAGGAGGACCTCGCCCGCCTCGCCGACGCGCTCGCCGAGATGGAGGGCGCCCGCGACGACGCCCAGCTGTTCGGCGAGGCCGACGTGCGCGCTCATCAGACGATCGTCGAGGCCTCCGGCAGCCTTCCCGTCAGAGTCCTCTTCGCCGCGATCGCCGACCTGCTGCGCCACTCGCGCGCGACGACCGCCACGAACGCCGAGCTGCGCGCGACCGCCGTCGCCGAGGTGACGGCGATCGTCGACGCGATCCGCGGCGGCGACGCGGACGGCGCCGAGTCCGCCATGCGCCGCCACCTGGCGCACGTCGGCGCCACGCTCGCCCCGGCCTGAGC
>JAEXXR010000629.1 GCA_023405705.1 Actinomycetes bacterium | reverse complement strand
GTCTACGGGATCCCGATCATGCCGCCGCACGAGCAGCCGCTCGACGAGCTGGTGCTGACGGTCCTGTCGCAGTCGACCAACGACCGCAACCGCGACGTCGCCTACGAGCGGCTGCGCGAGCGCTTCGACGACTGGCAGGCGGTGATGGAGGCGCCCAACGCCGCCGTCGAGGAGGCGATCCGGCCCGGCGGGATCTCGAAGGTCAAGTCGAGACGGATCCAGGAAATCCTGCGCGCGATCGACGCGACGCCGGAGGGGAGAGGACTCGACCTCTCGTTCCTGCGCGAGGCGAGCGTGCCGGAGGGGCAGCGGTACCTGTGCGCGCTCCCGGGCGTCGGCCGCAAGACGGCGGCGTGCGTGCTGCTGTTCGCCTACGGCCTGCACGACGTGCCGGTCGACACGCACGTCTCGCGCGTCGGCATGCGGCTGCAGCTGCTGCGGCCGGGCGCTCCGTTCGAGGAGCTGCACGACGAGATGCTCGCGATCTCGCCGCGCGGCGAGGAGCTGGAGCTGCACGTCAACCTGCTGCGCCACGGTCGCCGCACCTGCCACGCGCGCCGGCCCGACTGCCCCGCCTGCGTGCTGGCGCACGTCTGCCCCAGCCGGCGCACCTATCGGGACTGACCGCCGCGCGCCCGCGGCGCCCGCCGTGCCACAACCGGCGCGCTTCCCGGCAGGTCTCGCGGCGCGCGTCTCGAACAGGCGTCCGAACGCTCGGTCCTCGCACGAGGATCTTCTATACTCGCGCTTAGATTTTTTCCACGAGACCCCCGCAGCACTGCGAAGGAGTTCCATTCATGGGCAAGACGATCGGCATCGACCTCGGTACGACCAACTCCTGTATGGCCGTCCTCGAGGGCGGCGAGCCGACCGTGATCGAGAACGCCGAGGGCGGCCGCACCACGCCGTCCGTCGTCGCCTTCACGCAGGGCGGCGAGCGTCTCGTCGGCACGGTCGCAAAGCGCCAGGCAGTCACGAACCCCACCAACACGATCTTCTCGATCAAGCGCTTCATGGGCCGCAAGGAGGCCGAGGTGCGCGAGGAGGAGTCGATCGTGCCGTACAGAGTCGTCGCCGGTCCCGGCGGTGACGCGCGCGTCGAGGCCGACGGCAAGCAGTACTCGCCGCCGGAGGTCTCCGCGATGATCCTCCAGAAGCTGAAGGCCGACGCCGAGGCGTACCTGGGCGAGACGGTCGACAGCGCCGTCATCACCGTCCCGGCCTACTTCAACGACGACCAGCGCCAGGCGACGCAGGACGCCGGCAAGATCGCCGGCCTCGATGTCAAGCGCATCATCAACGAGCCGACCGCCGCGTCGCTCGCCTACGGCCTCGACAAGGAGACCGACCAGACGATCCTCGTCTTCGACCTCGGCGGCGGCACGTTCGACGTGTCGGTGCTGGAGATCGGCGACGGCGTCTTCGAGGTCAAGTCGACCGCCGGCGACAACCACCTCGGCGGCGACAACTTCGACAAGGCGATCGTCGACTCGCTCGTCGCCGACTTCAAGAAGGACCAGGGGATCGACCTCTCCGCCGACCCGATGGCGCTCCAGCGCCTCTACGAGGCGGCCGAGAAGGCGAAGATCGAGCTCTCCACCACGCAGGAGACGCAGATCAACCTGCCGTTCATCACGGCGGACGCCTCCGGCCCCAAGCACCTCGACACGCGGCTCTCGCGCGCCAAGCTCGGCGAGCTGACCGCGGAGCTGCTCGACCGCACGGTCGTGCCGGTCCGCCAGGCGCTCGACGACGCGAAGGAGAAGGGCGCCAAGACGATCGACCACGTCGTGATGGTCGGCGGCATGACGCGCATGCCGGCCGTCCAGGAGAAGGTCAAGGAGCTGACCGGCAAGGAGCCGCACCGCGGCGTCAACCCGGACGAGGTCGTCGCGCTCGGCGCCGCGATCCAGGCCGGCGTGCTCGCCGGCGACGTCAAGGACGTCCTCCTGCTCGACGTCACCCCGCTCACGCTCGGCATCGAGACCAAGGGCGGCGTGATGACGAAGCTGATCGAGCGCAACACGACGATCCCGACGCGCAAGTCGGAGGTCTTCTCGACCGCCGAGGACAACCAGCCCTCGGTCGAGATCCACGTCCTCCAGGGCGAGCGCGAGATGGCCCAGTACAACAAGTCGCTCGGCAAGTTCCAGCTGACCGGCATCCCGCCGGCGCCGCGCGGCGTGCCGCAGATCGAGGTCGCCTTCGACATCGACGCCAACGGCATCCTGTCGGTGTCGGCGAAGGACCTCGGCACCGGCAAGGAGCAGAAGATCGAGATCAAGGCGGGCTCGGGCCTGTCCGACGACGAGATCAAGCAGATGGTCGGCGACGCCGAGGCCCACGCCGAGGACGACCGCAGAGCGCGCGAGCTGGCCGAGGCCCGCAACAACGGCGAGAACGCCGCCTACCAGGCGGAGCGCCAGCTGAGAGACCTCGGCGACGGCGTCGACGCCTCCTCCAAGGAGGAGATCGAGGCCGCGATCAAGGAGGTCCGCTCCAGCCTCGAGGGCGATGACGCGGGCGAGATCACCGCCAAGACCGAGGCGCTCCAGGCGGCCTTCCACAAGGTCTCCGAGGCGATGTACCAGAAGGCCCAGGAGCAGCAGGCGGCCGCCGGCGCCGACGGCGGCCCGGCCGGCTCGACCGACGGCGCCTCCGCCGACGCCTCCGACGAGGAGGACGTCGTCGACGCCGAGGTCGTGGACGAGGGCAGATGACGATGGACGCCGAGCAGCGGAACACGCCGCAGGAGGGGGCCGCCGAGCAGGCGGCCGCCCCCGGCGCGGCCGAGGCGACCGACGGGGTCCACGGGACCGCGGCGGAGGACGAGGCGCACATCGCCGGCCAGGAGGTCGAGCACGACCTCGACGAGCTGGTCGCGAAGGCGGCGAAGGCCGACGAGTACCTCGCGCTCGCCCAGCGCACGCAGGCCGACTTCGAGAACTTCCGCAAGCGGATGTCGCGCGACGTCGTCGTCGCGCAGGAGCGCGGCATCGGGAAGCTGGCGAAGGAGCTGCTGCCGGCGCTCGACAACCTCGAGCGCGCGCTGGCCGCCGCCGAGGTGCCCGCCGACGCCGGCTCGGGGCAGCCCGAGCACCATCTCGCGGCGGGCGTCAGGCTCGTCCACGACGAGCTGATCGCCGCGCTCGGCCGCGTCGGGATCGAGCGCTACTCGCCCAAGGGCGAGAAGTTCGACCCCAACGAGCACGAGGCGATGGTGCAGCAGCCGGTCGAGGGCGCCGAGTCCGGCACCGTCGTCGAGGTCTACCAGCAGGGCTACAGACTCGACGGCACGATCCTGCGCCCGGCCCGCGTCGTCGTCGCCGCCTAGGAGAAGGAACAGCCGCATGGCCGCAACGAAGCCCGACCTCTACAAGATCCTCGGCGTCGGCAAGAACGCCAGCGACGAGGAGATCAAGAAGGCGTACCGCAGGCTCGCACGCAGATACCACCCGGACACCAACCAGGGCGACGCGGCGGCCGAGGAGCGCTTCAAGGAGGTCTCGGCGGCGTACGACGTGCTCTCCGACCCGGAGAAGCGCAAGGCGTACGACCGCGGGACCGGGCCGTTCGCGCCCGGTGGGCCGGCCGGCGGCAACTTCGACCCCAACGCCTTCGGCGGCAGCTTCAGCGACATCCTCTCCAACCTCTTCGGGGGCGGGGGAGGCGGCGGGCGCGCCTCCGGGGGCGCCGGCCAGCGCACGACGAGACCGCGCACGCAGCGCGGCCGAGACCTCGAGACCGAGGTCTCGCTGACCTTCGAGGAGGCGATCAGAGGGACGCAGACGTCGCTCGCGGTCCCGACCTCGAAGACCTGCGAGACCTGTCACGGCAGCGGTGCCAGACCCGGCACCGCGCCGACGATCTGCCCGGTCTGCCACGGCCGCGGCGTCGAGTCGCAGGGCCAGGGCGTCTTCTCGATCTCCAAGCCCTGCTCGCGCTGCAACGGCAGCGGCTCGATCATCGAGGACCCGTGCGCGACCTGCGGCGGCAGCGGCGCGCGGCGGACGATCAGGCGGCTGAAGGTCAACATCCCCGCCGGGGTGCGCGACGGCAGCCGCGTGCGGATCGCCGGCAAGGGCGAGGCCGGCCTCAACGGCGGCGAGCCCGGCGACCTGTTCGTCGTCACGCGCGTCGAGTCCTCGCCGATCTTCAGACACACCGGCGACCGCGTCGAGGTCGAGGTGCCGCTGACGGTCACCGAGGCGCTGCTCGGCGCGACCGTCGAGGTGCCGACGCTGAACGGCTCCAAGAAGCTGCGCGTCGCGCCCGGCACCAGACACGGCACGGTCCAGCGCCTCAGAGGCGAGGGCGCGCCGAAGCTCGGCGGCCACGGCAGAGGCGACATCCACTACCGCTTCACGATCGAGCTGCCGAGGGACCTCACCTCCGCGCAGCGCAAGGCGGTCGAGGAGCTGGCGAGAGCGCTCGACGGCGGCGATCCGCGCGCGAAGCTGTTCCGCGGGCGCACGGAGGCGAGGGCCTGATGGCCTCCGGCGGCCGCCGCATCCGCACGACGACGCGCATCGAGGTCTCCGACGACCGCGGCGTCTTCATGATCTCGGTGGCCGCCGAGCTGGCCGAGATGCACCCGCAGACGCTGCGCATGTACGAGCAGCGCGGGCTGATCACGCCGAAGCGCTCGCCGAAGGGCACCCGCCTCTACTCGCATGCCGACGTCGAGCGGCTGCGCAGGATCCAGGAGATGACGGCCGAGCTGGGGATGAACCTGGCCGGCGTCGAGCGCGTCTTCGAGCTGGAGGAGCAGCTTGCGAGCGCCTCCGCGAAGGTGCGCCGGCTGGAGCGCCGTGCGCGCGAGCTGCAGGAGGAGGTCGAGCGGCTGGAGGAGCTGCGCCGCTCGCTGCGCGCGGAGATCGTCCCGTACGTCCGCGGGGGAGCGATCGTGCCGGTCAGAGCGGCGCCGCCGCGCCACCGGATACCCGTCGAGCGCCCGCCCTCCACGGGCGACGGCGACGACGGCGACGCCCCTTTGAACGAGGGTTGATCCGCGCTAAGATCTAAGTGACTTAGACTTAGATCTCGAACTTGGAACAGAGAGGACCCGCCGGATGCAGCTCGACCGCTTCACGATCAAGTCCCAGGAGGCGATCCAGGCCGCACTGCGGCTTGGCGAGGAGCGGCGCAACCCGCAGGCGACGCCCGAGCACCTGCTCGCCGTCCTGCTGACGCAGCAGGAGTCGATCGTCCCGTCGGTGCTGCGCAAGGTCGGCGCCGACCCGCTCGTCGTCCGCAACCAGACGAACGCCGCGCTCGACGGGCTGCCGAGAATGACCGGCCCCAGCGGCGGCTCCGGGCCGTCGACCGAGCTGATGCAGGTGCTGCGCGCCTCCGAGCATGAGATGAGCCAGCTCGGCGACGAGTACGTCTCGACCGAGCACCTGCTGCTGTCGCTGTCGGGCCACAACTCGAAGGCGGGCGAGATCCTGCGCGCCGCCGGCGCGACCCACGAGCATCTCGACACCGCCGTCAGAGAGGTCCGCGGCCCCCACAGGGTCACCGACGCCGCGCCCGAGGAGAAGTACCAGGCGCTGGAGAAGTACGGCCGCGACCTGACCGAGGCGGCGGCCCTCGGCAGACTCGACCCGGTCATCGGCCGCGACACCGAGATCCGCCGCGTCGTGCAGGTGCTGTCGCGCCGCACGAAGAACAACCCCGTCCTGATCGGCGAGCCGGGCGTCGGCAAGACCGCGATCGCCGAGGGGCTCGCCCAGCGCGTCGTCTCCGGCGACGTGCCGGAGTCGCTGCGCGACCGCAAGGTCGTCTCGCTCGACATCGGCGCGCTGATCGCAGGGGCGAAGTACCGCGGCGAGTTCGAGGATCGCCTGAAGGCCGTGCTGAAGGAGATCCAGGAGGCCGGCGGCCAGGTGATCCTCTTCATCGACGAGCTGCACACGATCGTCGGCGCGGGCGCCGGCGAGGGCGCCGTCGACGCCGCCAACCTGCTGAAGCCGATGCTCGCGCGCGGCGAGCTGCGCGCCGTCGGCGCCACGACGCTCGACGAGTACCGCAAGCACATCGAGAGAGACCCGGCGCTGGAGCGGCGCTTCCAGCCGGTCTTCGTCGGCGAGCCCTCCGTCGAGGACACGATCGCGATCCTGCGCGGCCTCAAGGAGCGCTACGAGGTCCACCACGGCGTCGACATCCAGGACTCGGCGATCGTCGCCGCCGCGACGCTGTCGCACCGCTACATCTCCGACCGCTTCCTGCCCGACAAGGCGATCGACCTGATCGACGAGGCGGCCTCGCGCCTGCGCATCGAGATCGACTCCAAGCCGACCGAGATCGACGAGATCGACCGCCGCATCATGCAGCTCCAGATCGAGCTGCAGGCGCTGGAGAAGGAGACCGACGAGTCCTCCGTCGCCCGCCGCGAGGCGATCGAGCGCGACGTCGCCGACCTGCGCGAGCGCTCGGCCGCGATGACGGCCCAGTGGCAGCGCGAGAAGGAGGCGATCGGCGCGGTCACCGCCGTCCGCGAGCGGCTGGAGCAGGCGAAGATCGAGGCCGAGCGCGCCGAGCGCGCCGCCGACCTCCAGCGCGCCGCCGAGCTGCGCTACGGCGAGATCCCGGAGCTGGAGAAGCAGCTCGCGGAGGCCGAGGCGCGCGAGAGCGCCGGCGAGGCCGCCGACGCCGCCGAGGAGGCGCAGTTCCTGAAGGAGCGGGTCGACTCCGAGGACATCGCCGAGGTGATCGCGACCTGGACCGGCATCCCCGTCAGCCGCCTGATGGAGGGCGAGGTCGAGAAGCTCGTGCACATGGAGGAGCGTCTCCACCGGCGCGTCATCGGCCAGGACGAGGCGGTCGAGGCGGTCGCCAACGCGCTGCGCCGCTCGCGCGCCGGCCTGCAGGACCCCGACCGGCCGATCGGCACCTTCCTCTTCCTCGGCCCGACCGGCGTCGGCAAGACCGAGCTGGCGCGGGCGCTCGCCGAGTTCATGTTCGACTCGCAGGACGCGATGGTGCGGATCGACATGTCGGAGTACATGGAGAGACACGCCGTCTCGCGCCTGGTCGGTGCGCCGCCCGGCTACGTCGGCTACGAGGAGGGCGGCCAGCTGACCGAGGCGGTCCGCCGCCGGCCCTACTCGGTCGTGCTGCTCGACGAGGTCGAGAAGGCCCACCCGGACGTCTTCAACGCGCTGCTGCAGGTGATGGACGACGGTCGCCTGACCGACGGCCAGGGCCGCACGGTCGACTTCAAGAACGTCGTGCTGATCATGACCTCGAACATCCCCGGCGGCCGGATCGGCGCCGAGGGCCACTTCAAGCCGGAGTTCATCAACCGGCTCGACGACATCGTCGAGTTCGCGCCGCTGTCGCGCGAGCAGCTGGCCGAGGTCGTCGACATCCAGGTCGAGCGGCTGGTGAAGCGGGTGCGCGAGCGCGAGATCGAGGTCCAGCTGACCGACGAGGCGCGCACGCTGCTCGGCAACCTCGGCTACGACCCGACCTACGGCGCGCGGCCGCTGAAGCGCGTGATCCAGAAGCGCCTGGTCGACAGGCTGGCGCTGTCGATCCTGCAGGGCGAGTTCCAGGCCGGCGACCTCGTCGAGGTCGACGCGGTCGAGGGCGAGCTGACCTTCACCCGCGCCGCGCGGCCGGTCGCCGCGTAGCGCGTCGCAGCGAGACGGCGGGCGCCTGCGCGGCGCCCGTCGTCTAGTCGCTCGCTCTTCTTCTGCCGGACGCTCTTCTCGGTCTGGCGATTCTGAATCTGATCGACAGCCGCGGCGTCGTTCTCGCGGACCATCTGCGCGACGTGTCGACCTGGAAGGTCCAGATGCCGAAGGTGTATCTGAAGGGGAAGAGCGCGATCGGGCCGGTCTTGAGCGCGCCGCAGACCGAGTCGGAGGTGCCGATCCGGACCGTCCGCTTGAGCTTGCCGTTCGGCCCCAGGTAGTGGACGTAGACGCCGCGGTCGGGGCCGATCCCGAGCACGCGCCAGCGCACCCGCAGTCTCGCCGGGTCGCCCGACTCGGGCGAGAAGCTGGCGGTCAGCGGCGACATCAGGAAGGTCGTCGAGGCGACGTTGGGGCCGTCGGTGACCGACAGCGTCATCTCGCGCGTGCCGTTCTTCTGCTCGTAGGCGGGCGCGGTGAAGCGGGCGCGGATGCGGCCTCTGCTGTCGGTTCTGCCGCTGCCGAGCTCCTTCGTCCCGGCCAGCTTCGCCGTCCAGGTCGCGTTCGGCTTGAAGCCCGAGCCGGTCAGCGCGCCCTTGTCGTTGCTGAGGTAGCAGCCCGGGTCGAGCGAGATCTTCGCCTTCGCCTGGGCGGTTGCCGCGAGAGCTCCTGAGCCGAGCGCTGCGGCGGCGAGCGAGAGCGCTGCGAGACGTGCTGCGGCGGCGGGGCGCAATGCGATCACGCAGACCATGATGGCCTACCAACGCATCGGCGCGCCAGTCGATGCGGTGCCGCGTGGTGGCGTCGCGGGCGTTCGTGGGATAGAAAGCAGGGAAGGAGACGAAGCGCGACAGGACCGACACCGACGGGAGGCCCCGATGCCGACGTACGTCATGCTCTCGAAGCTCACGCCAGAGGGAACGCAGACGATCAAGAACAACCCGCAGCGCATCCGCGAGATCAACAAGGAAGTGGAGCAGCTGGGGGCGAGAGTGCTCGCGCAGTGGGCGACGCTCGGCCGCTTCGACTTCGTGAACATCGTCGAGGCGCCGGACGAGAAGACGATCTCGCGCGTCTCGCTCGAGCTCGGCTCGCGCGGCACCGTCCAGTACGAGACGCTGACCGCGATCCCGATCGACGACTTCATCTCGGCGCTCTAGCGCCTGCCGGTCCAGACAGTGAGCAAGAAGGTCCTCGTCATCGGCGCCGGGGGGCGCGAGCACGCGATCGTGCGCGCGCTCGCCCGCTCGCCGCAGTCGCCGGAGCTGCTGTGCACGCCCGGCAACGCCGGCATCGCCGCCGACGCCCGGCTGCTCGACGTCGCCGTCGGCGACGTCGCCGGGCTGGTCGCGGCGGCGCAGGCGGAAGCGGTCGACCTCGTCGTCGTCGGCCCCGAGGCGCCGCTCGTCGACGGCGTCGTCGACGCGCTCGCCGCGGTCGGCATCCCCGCCTTCGGCCCGGTCGCCGCCGCCGCGCGGCTGGAGGGGTCGAAGGCGTTCTCCAAGGAGGTGATGGCGGCGGCCGGCGTGCCGACCGCCGCGCACGCGGTCGTCACGACCGTGGAGCAGGGGATGGCGGCGGTCGAGCGCTACCCGGTCGTGATCAAGGCCGACGGCCTCGCGGCCGGCAAGGGCGTGATCATCGCCGAGGACGAGGACCAGGCGCGCGAGGCGCTGGAGGCGTTCCTCGTCGAGCACCGTCACGGCACCGAGCAGGTCGTCGTCGAGGAGCACCTCGTCGGCGAGGAGCTGTCGCTGCTGGCGCTCTGCGACGGCGTCCGCGCGCTGCCGATGGCGCCGGCGCAGGACTACAAGCGCATCTTCGACGGTGACGCGGGGCCGAACACCGGCGGGATGGGCTCCTACTCGCCCGTGCCGGGGATCGACCCCGACCGCGTGCGCGAGCTGGCGGCGCAGGTCCACCAGCCGATCGTCGACGAGCTGGCGCGCCGCGGGACGCCCTTCCACGGGGTCCTCTACGCCGGCCTCATGATGACCGCCGACGGCGTGAGAGTGCTGGAGTACAACACCCGCTTCGGCGACCCCGAGACGCAGGCGGTGCTGCCGCGGCTGGAGGGCGACCTGCTCGACCTGCTGGAGCGCGCGAGCGCGCCAGGTGGGCTTGAGGGCGTCGAGCTGGCGTTCTCGCCGCAGTGGGCGGTGACGCTCGTCCTGGCCAGCGCCGGGTACCCGGATTCGCCCCGGACCGGCGACCGGATCGACGGCCTCGACGCCGTCGCCACGGGGATCGAGGTCACGCACGCCGGCACCAGACGCGACGCCGGCGGCGCCGTCGTGACGGCCGGCGGCCGCGTCCTCAACGTCACCGCGCTCGGCGACGACGCGGCGGCTGCACGGTCCGCTGCCTATGCTGCGGCGGACAAGATCGCGTTCGAAGGACGGCAGCTGCGGCGGGACATCGCCGCGCGCGCCGTCACCGACACTGGGAGCACCGCATGACCGACGAGCTGTCCGCCGTCCCCTCGCAGACCTCCGGCACCGCCGAGACCGTCGCCGCCCTCGAGCAGGAGCTGCAGACCAACGGCGTGCTGGTCGGCATCGTGATGGGATCCGAGAGCGACATGCCCGCGATGGAGAAGGCGGCCGCCGAGCTGACCAGACGCGGCATCGCCAACGAGATCAAGGTGATGTCCGCCCACCGCACCCCCGACGTCGTCGCCGAGTACTCGAAGACGGCCCGAGCCCGCGGCCTGAAGGTGATCATCGCCGGCGCCGGCCTCGCCGCCGCGCTGCCGGGCGCCGTCGCCGCCCACACCGACCTGCCGGTGATCGGCGTCCCGCTGACGAGCAAGACCTCGGTCGCCGGCGGCCTCGACGCGATGCTCGCGATCGCCCAGATGCCCCCCGGCGTCCCGGTCGCCTGCGTCGGCGTCGACAACCCGAAGAACGCGGCCGTCCTGGCCGAGCGCATCATCAACGCGTAGCGCACGAAGCCCGGCGGTCGGCTGGACAGCCGGCCGCCGGGTCTCGTCATCGCTGCAGCGGGCGTCGTGCTCGCCCGCCGAGCGCGACGCGCAGCGTCAGCGCACTATGCCGACCGTGTCGACGCCGTCGCCGTCCCAGTCGCCGACGACCGGCTTGTCGCCGGCGCCTCCGAAGTAGAACGTTATGTCGGCGATGCCGGGCGTGTTGCTGTTGCGCAGGTACCACGTGCCGGTCGCTGGGTCGAACATGCCGATCGTGTCGCGCCCGTCGCCGTCCCAGTCGCCCCCGACGGGGATCCCGCCGGGAAGCCCATAGTGGACCAGTGTGTCCGCGGTGCCGGCTGTGTTGCTGTCGCGGAGGTAGAACCCGAGTTCCCCGGGTCTGTAGATGCCGATCGTGTCGTATCCGTCTCCGTTCCAGTCGCCGGAGAGCGGGATACCGTCGGAGAAGCCGTACGTGAAGTTCGTCGTTCCGTTGCCGGCGGTGTTCTCGTCTCGCAGGTGCCAGCCGAGATTGACCGGGGTGAAGACGCCGACCGTGTCGGCTCCGTCCTTGTTCCAGTCCCCGGCGACGGGCCGGTGGCCAGCGTCGCCGTACTGGAAGGCATTGTCCGGTCCACCGCTGCCGAACGCGCTGCGCAGCCACCACGAGCCGTTGAGGAAGCTCCCCGGCGTGTCTCTGCCGTCGCTGTCCCAATCGGCGGCCACCGGGGTGCCCGGGCGCGGGAAGACGACGGTGCGGGTGATGGGACCGTTGGAGTTGCTGTCGCGCAGCGCCCACCATGAGCCAGCGAGCTCGGGGAACAGGACGGCGAAAGCGGTGCGAGGCTGCGCATCGACCGCTGCAGACGCCGGATCGTCGTAGAGCAGGCCGGTGTCCCACTTCGTGCATGAGCCGGCCGACTGGGCGCCGCTCAGCATGTAGTAGTAGGTACGCGCCGGGTCACGCGCGGCCATCAGGTTGACGAGACGCTGGGCTGCGAGGCTCTGACTGGCCTCGCTGTACCACTGGTAACTGCCGTCCACCGAGCCACATGCCATCACGCCGACCTCGGTGAACCAGACCGGCCGGCTGCCGGCGATGTCGGTGTAGAAGCTCGTGAGCCAGCTCGTCAGGCCTCTGTTGACTGCGACGTACGGATGGACCGCCCAGGCGGCGGGGACGATGCCGCCGAGGGCTCTCTTGTAGTCACCCGGGTAGGCGCCCATCGCGTCGCCGTCGGCGAAGTCGCCGGCGTACACGGTGCACGTGCCTGTCGTGGCGCAGATGCCGTGCACCTCGGCGAAGTACTCGGCCGCCCGGGCGGCGGTCGGCGACAAGCTCGCCGTCCCGGACCAGGCGCTGCCGTTCCAGATCCGGCCTTGCACCGTGTGGTTCGGTTCGTTCCAAGCCGTGAACTGTCTGACCTGCGGCCACGCCGTCCGGAACGCTCTGAAGGCGTTGGCCAGCGAAGCGGCGCTCGGCGCCGCTGGCGTGCAAGGGCTCAGGTTGCCAGCGGCGACCTGGTCCTCGCAGGTGTTGTGGACGTTGAGTGAGACGAGCAACTCCTGTCTTCCGACGTGCCGGTCGTACCAGCGCTGCATCTCGGCACGCGCGTAGTGGCCGGCCGGCAGCAACGCCACGTTCCACGGGACGATGAACCGTACGTGCTGGAACTTCGCGCCCATGTTGTCGGCGAACACCTGGGCGCCTGATGGGAGATCCTGGTTGTCGCCCTGGTACGAGATTCCCGTGACCGATCTGGCCGCCTGCGCGCCACCGGCCGCGAGCAGGCACAGCAAGGCCGCCGCGAAGATCGCAGCTAAACATGCGCGTGTCGACTGCACGACACGCCTCCTTTGGATCGATGATGCGCACCTGGGCGCGCGCGGTCGCGCTCCCTGCTCCGCTTCTCCCCGGTCCCGGGTGCGCAGGACGCGAGCACCATAAGAGCGGGTCGCAAGCCCTCGCATCACCCGATGGACGAATGTTGAACGCTCAAGGGGTTTCAACTATTCGGCCCCATTCGGACGAGGTGCCGGGCCGTCCTGGCCCGACCCCTCACGCGGGTTCGCCTATCTGGCGATCACGAACGTCGTGCGGACGCGCTTGCCGATCGCTCTTCTTCGGTCGCACGACCGCACAGCTCGGATTCCGGCCCAATGTACCGCCGGAACGGCACGCTGCCCGTATCGACTTGGTCGCGTTCCGGTCTCACCTGGCGAGCGCGCGAAGGCGCGCTGCGGCGCCGCTTGCGATCATCGGGGGCATGATCGCTCGCTACACGCGCCCGGAGCTGGGCGCTCTCTGGACCGACGAAGCCCGCATGACCGCCTGGCGCGACGTCGAGGTCGCGGCCTGCGAGGAGATGGAGGGGCCGACGGCCGAGGAGCTGGCGGCGATCCGCGCGTCGACCTTCACCGTCGAGGCGGTGAACGAGCGCGAGAAGACGACCGACCACGACGTCGCCGCCTTCGTCGACGTGCTGTCGTCCTCGGCCGGGCAGGCCGGCCGCTGGATCCACTACGGCCTCACCTCCTCCGACGTGCTCGACACGGCGCTCGGCCTCCAGATCAAGCGCGCGGGCGAGGTGATCGTCCCCGGCGCCCACCGGCTCACCGAGGTGCTGGCCCGCCGCGCGCGCGAGCACAAGCAGACGGTGATGGCCGGCCGCACGCACGGCGTCCACGCCGAGCCGACGACCTTCGGGATCGTGCTCGCCGGCTTCGCCTTCGAGGCCCACCGCAACGCGCAGCGGCTGGAGCGCGCCTTCGCGCAGGCCTCCGTCGGCGCGATCTCCGGTGCCGTCGGCACCTACGCGGCGACCTCGCCCGATTACGAGGCGCGCGTGCTGGCGCGCCTGGGGCTGGAGCGCGAGCCGATCTCGACGCAGGTCGTCGCACGCGACCGCCACGCCGAGCTGCTGCAGGCGATCGCGCTCGCCGGCGCCGGCCTGGAGCGGATCGCGACCGAGATCCGCCACCTGCAGCGGACCGAGGTGCGCGAGGCCGAGGAGCCGTTCCGCAAGGGCCAGAAGGGCTCCTCCGCGATGCCGCACAAGAGAAACCCGATCAAGAC
>JAEXXR010000551.1 GCA_023405705.1 Actinomycetes bacterium | reverse complement strand
GCTGACGGCGGCATCGCTCACGGGACCGCCTCCTCGGCGTAGACGAACCGCTCCAGCTCGGTGACCGGCTCGGGCGTGCCGGCCTCCGCGAAGGCGACCGCCCCGGCGACCTCGCGGGCGACCTCGTCCTCCAGCGCGCGCTCGGCGTCGGCGCCGAGCAGGCCCCGCTCGCGCAGCCGCCGCGGATAGGTCAGCAGCGGGTCGCGCTCGCGCCACGCGGCGATCTCCTCCTTGGGGCGGTAGAGGTCCGGGTCGTACATCGAGTGGGCGCGGAAGCGGTAGGTGCGCAGCTCCAGGAAGCAGGGGCCCCCGCCGCCGCGGACCATCGCCGCGGCGCCGCGCGCCGCCGCCTCGACCGCCTCGACGTCCATCCCGTCGACCGACCACGCCGGCAGCTCGTAGCCGGCCGCCTTCAGCGTCAGGTCGGTCTGCGACTCGGAGCGCTCCAGCGCGGTCCCCATCGCGTAGCGGTTGTTCTCGCACAGGAGCAGCAGCGGCAGCTTCCACAGCGCCGCGAGGTTCGCGGTCTCGTGGAACTCGCCCTCGGCGACGGCGCCCTCCCCGAAGAAGCAGGCGGTGACGCGCTCGCGCCCCTGCATCTGGTCGGCGAGCGCGAGCCCGGCGGCGAGCGGGAGGCCGCCGCCGACGATCGCGTTGCCGCCGTAGAGGCGCCGCGCGGCGTCGAACAGGTGCATCGAGCCGCCACGGCCCCGGCAGCAGCCCTCGACGCGGCCGAACATCTCCGCCATCGCCCGCTCGGGCGGCACGCCGCGGGCGAGCGCGTGGCCGTGCTCGCGGTAGGTCGCGACGACGGCGTCGTCGGGCCCGAGCGCCTGCATCGTGCCGACCGCGACCGCCTCCTCGCCGACGTAGAGGTGCAGGAAGCCGCGGATCTTCGTCGCGCTGTACAGCTCGACGCACGCCTCCTCGAAGCGGCGGATCAGCAGCATCTGGCGCAGCAGCGCGCGCTCGTGCCCGCCGTCGGAGCCGACCGGGCTCATGCGCCCTCCTCCAGCGTCGAGAGGTCGCCCTCGGGGAGACCCAGCTCGCGCGCTCGCAGCAGCCGGCGGACGATCTTGCCCGAGCGGTTCTTCGGGACCGCGGCGACGAAGCCGATCTCGCGCGGCGCGACCGCCGGTCCCAGGCGCGTGCGCGCGAAGCCGAGCAGCTCGCGCGCCAGCTCGGGGGAGGGCTCGAAGCCGGCGGCCGGTCGCACGAGCGCCTTGACGAGCTGGCCGGCGACCGGGTCCGGGACGCCGATCGCCGCCGCCTCGGAGACCGCCGGGTGCTGCTGCAGCGCGCTCTCGACCTCGAACGGGCCGATCAGGTGCCCGGAGGACTTGATCATGTCGTCGGCGCGGCCGACGAACCAGAGCCAGCCGTCGGGGTCGCGGCGGGCGAGGTCGCCGGTCAGGTACCAGCCGCCGGCGAAGCAGCGGCGGTAGCGCTCCTCCTCGCCGAGGTAGCCGCGGAACATCGACGGCCAGCCGGGGCGGAGCGCGAGCATGCCGGGCTCGTCGTCCGCGGCGGGGACGCAGCCGCCCCCGGCGTCGCGCGCGACGCCCTGGCCGTCGTCGGGGTCGGTGCGCAGGATCGCCGCGTCGACGCCCGGCAGCGGCTTGCCCATCGCGCCGGCCCGGACCTCGAGCGCTCGCAGCTCGGCGATCATGATGCCGCCGGTCTCGGTCTGCCACCACGTGTCGCGGATCGGCAGCCCGAGCGCGCGCTCGCCCCAGCGCACCGCCTCGCGGTCGAGCGGCTCGCCGACGCTCGCCGCCAGGCGCAGCCGGGAGAGGTCGTATGCGCGCGCGGTCTCGGCTCCCGCGCGCATCAGCATGCGGATCGCGGTCGGGGCCGTGTACCAGACGCCGACCTGCTCGTCCTGCAGGACGCGGTACCAGCGGTCGGCCTCCAGCTCGCCCTCGTCGACGACGAGCGTGGCGCCGCGCGTCAGCGGGGCGACGATGCCGTAGGAGGTGCCGGTCACCCAGCCCGGGTCGGCGGTGCACCAGAAGACGTCGCCGGGGCGCAGATCGAGCGCTGCCTTCCCGGTCTCGTGATGCGCGACGACCGCGTCGTGGACGTGCATCGCGCCCTTCGGCACGCCGGTCGTGCCGCTGGTGAAGTGCAGCAGCGCGAACTGCTCGGGTGAGGTCGGCGGGATCGTCCAGGACGCCGGCGCGGCGGCGAGCAGGGCGCGCAGGTCGGCGACGGGAGCGCCGCCGGCCGCCAGCGCGGCGATCTCCTCGGCGTCGCCGACGAGCAGCACGTGCGCGAGGTCGGGGAGGCCGGCGCGCTGCGGGGCGATGCGGCGGCGGTAGAGGCGCGGGGTGGTGACGAGCACCGAGATCGCACCGAGTCGCAGCCGCTGCGCGACCGGCTCGGGCCCGAACGCCGAGAACAGGGGGCAGAAGACGCTGCCGTGCTTGAGCGTTCCGAGCGCCGTCGCGTACAGCTCCGGCAGCCGGCCGAGCAGCGAGGCGACGCGCGTGCCGGGCGCGCAGCCCAGGCCCGCCAGGACGTGCGCGAAGCGGCTCGTCTCGGCGGCGAGGTCCCGGTAGGTCAGCTCGACGCGCTCGCCGTCGCGGCCGAGCCAGCGCAGCGCCGCGGCATCCGCCAGCGGCCCGGCGGCGTGGCGGTCGACCGCCTCGTGCGCGATGTTCAGGCCGCGCCCGCCCGGGAGGCCGTCGAGCTCGGCGCGCGCCCTCGGCCAGGAGAACTCGCGCCGTGCGCGCTCGTAGTCGGCGAGCAGCGGAGCCGCAGGGCCCCGCGTGTGCGGAAGGGCCTCCATGATGCGACGGTAGACCTCGCAGCCCGCCGCGCACATCGGCAGCGCACCGCGCACCGGGGCGGGAAACTACGGTCTCGGGTCGCACGCTCGCCCGGATGCTGCGAGCCGCGCGCGGGACTAGCGTTGAGCCATGCCGGGCCGTGGGCACCGCATCGTCACGATCGCCGGGATCCCGATCACGATCAGCGTCTGGTGGCTGGCGGTCGTCGCCGTCCTCACGTGGTCGCTGGGCGACGCCTGGTTCCCCGAGGCGGTGCCCGGGATCGCGCCCGCCGCCGCCTACGCGCTCGGCCTGCTCAGCGCGCTGCTGCTGTTCGCGAGCATCGTCGTGCACGAGCTCGGCCACGCGCTCGTGGCGCGCACGCGCGGGATCGACGTCGACGAGATCGAGCTGTGGCTGCTCGGCGGCGTCGCGAAGCTGCGCGGCGAGGCCCATCGCCCCGGCGACGAGCTGCGGTACGCGCTCGCCGGGCCGGCCGTCACGGCCGCGGTCGTCGCCGTCTGCGGAGCGCTGCTCGCGCTGCTCGGCGGCGACGGGTCGGTCCTCGGCGCGGTGGTCGAGTACGAGCTGATCGTCAACGCGCTCGTGCTCGCCTTCAACCTGCTCCCGGCCTTCCCGCTCGACGGCGGCCGCGTCCTGCGCGCGCTGCTGTGGCGCCATTGGGACGACCGGCGGCGAGCGACGGTCGCGGCGGCGGCCGTCGGGCGCGGCTTCGGCCTCGCGCTGATCGCGCTCGGCGTCGTCGCGGTCGCCTACGGCGCGCTCGGCGGGGTCTGGCTGTTCGTCGTGGGCGCCTTCATCG
>JAEXXR010000518.1 GCA_023405705.1 Actinomycetes bacterium | reverse complement strand
GCCGCAGGCGTTCCAGTCGCCGTCCAACGCGCTGCGCCCGCAGATGCGCTGGTGGTGGGGCCCGATGTTCGGCGGCGGCCTCGGCGCGATGAGCCCGGCCGAGACCAAGCGCGAGATCAAGCTGATGGACGAGGCCGGCTTCGGCTCGTTCGAGATCGCCTTCAGCAGCGGCAAGTGGGCGACGCCTGAGCAGCGCGAGAACCTCGAGGCGGCGCTGGAGGAGGCGCGCGACCGCGGCATGACGGTCGACATGACGATCGGCGCGGCATGGCCGGTCAGAACGCCGAACACCGCCGCCGGCAGCGGCCTCAGCCTGCAGGAGCTGCAGTACGGCCGTGCGGAGATCGAGGGCGGCGAGGACTGGTCGGACCCGGTCCCCAACCCCTACGACGACGCCGCCAACAGCCGCGGTGGCAGGCTGTTCGCCGTCACCGCGGCGAAGGTGATCGAAGCAGGCCCGGCCGTCACGAGAGTGAACGAGGCGCCGAGCAGAAGCACCGTGCTCGACCCCACCTCGCTGATCGACCTGACCGCGAACGTCGACTCCGGCGGCAACCTGACGTGGAGAGCGCCGGCCGGCGGGAGATGGATCGTCTTCGGCTTCTGGCACCGCGACGCCGAGCAGGGCGTGATCGACCACTTCAGCGCCGACGCCGTCCGCGCCGCCGGCCGCTACGTCGACGACAACCAGTTCACCTCCGCCGCCTCGAGGCTGCTGCGCGACCACGGCGGCTCCTTCTTCGAGGACTCGCTGGAGATCAGAGCCGAGGGCATCTTCTGGAACGACGAGATGGCCGGCCAGTTCGCCAGACGCCGCGGCTACGACGTCAGACGGTTCCTGCCGCTCTTCTTCCAGCAGTCGATGAACACCTACTGGGTCGCGGAGACCCCTCCGCCGGCCGACTTCGACCTGCCCGACGCGCAGGGCGAGCGGATCCGCCACGACTACTACGAGACGCTCACCGACCTCTACGTCGAGGAGCACATGCAGCCGTTCCAGGACTGGGCGGCCGAGCACGGCGTCAAGTTCCGCACCCAGGCGGCCTTCGGCCAGAACCTCGACGTCACCCGCTCCGCGCGCGAGCTGGCGCAGATGGGCGGCCTGCCCGACGACGAGTCGCTCAACGCCGGCGACATGGTTCCCTACGACCTCGAGGGCAACAGGAGAAAGTGGCGGTTCGCGCTCGACCACCACCGCTCCGTCACGGGCGGCGCCCACCAGGGCGGCCTGAACGAGGTCTCCTCCGAGCTGGGGGCGCAGTTCGGCTACGGCCACCGGATCAACCTCGACGACTACAGAGGGATCCTCGACAAGGAGTGGGCGGCCGGCACGACCCGCGCGACCGTCCACGGCTACAGCTACCAGGGCGCGACGAGAAGATGGCCGGGCGACACCGCCTTCGGCGAGCTGGTCTCCGACTCCTGGAACGCCGACACCTTCCCGCAGTGGGGCGACTGGGCGCCGCTGACCGACTACTGGGCGCGCGGCACGAGCGTGCTGGAGTCGGGCGTCGCGCGCGCCGACGTCGCGCTCTACCGCGACGGCTTCGTCACCACCGCGGCGCGGGGCTTCACCAACCAGGAGACGCTGAAGCCGCTGTTCGACGCCGAGGCGATGGAGAGAGCGGGCTACACGCTCGAGTACCTCGACCCCAACGGCGTGCTCGACGAGGACGCGGACGGCGACGGCGTCCTCTTCCCGCGCGGCCCGCAGTACCGCGCGATCGTGATCGACGAGTGGGCGCTGCCTGCGGCCGTCGCGGAGAGACTGGCCGTCGAGGCCGAGGAGGGCCTCGCGGTCGTGCTCGTCGGCGAGCTGCCGAACGCCGACACGAGCTACAAGAACGCGACGAGAGGCGACCAGCGCGTCCGCCGCGCCGTGCAGCGGCTGCTCGACGCGCCGAAGGTCGCGCGCGTCGGCACCCAGTCCGAGGCCGCCGGGGCGCTGGCGCGGCTCGGCGTCGTCCCGGACGCGAAGTGGTCGGTGCCGACGCAGGTCTACGCCCAGCAGCGCGAGACGAAGACCGCCGACTACTGGTACCTCTACAACGCGACCAACGAGCCGGTCACGCTCGACGGCTCGTTCGCCAGCGCCGGCCGTCCGTACGCGCTCGACCTGTGGAGCGGCGCGATCGAGCCGGTCGCCGCCTTCTCGCAGGCCGGCGGCCGAACGACCGTCCCGCTCCGCCTGCCGGCGCGCGGCACCGCCGTGCTCGCCTTCCGCAAGGGCGAGGCGATCCCGGCGCGGCACGCCGTCTCCGCCAGCGGCGGCAGACTGGTCGTCAAGGACGCCGACACCGTCGAGCTGCGCGACACGTCCGCCGGCCAGCGGACCGTGCAGGTCAGCGACGGCAGCAGCCGCACGGCGACGATCGGCGCGCTGCCCGGCGCGATCGAGCCGTCCGCGTGGCGGCTGCAGGTCGAGGGCGTCAGCGCCTCCGGCACGACCGGGCACGACCTCCAGCTCGACGCGCTGAAGGACTGGCGCGAGCTGCCCGGCCTCGGCAACGTCTCGGGTGCCGGCACCTACACGACGACGGTCGAGCTGCCGGCCGACTGGACCGCGGGCGACCGCGGCGTCCTGCTCGACCTCGGCACGATCGAGGGCACCGCGCGCGTCAGCGTCAACGGCAGAGCGGCCGGGCCGGCCCCGCTCGCGGGCGTCCCGCTCGACCTCGCCGGGCTGCTGAGACCCGGCGCCAACGAGCTGCAGGTGCGGGTCGCGACGACGCTGCGCAACGCCGTCCCGTATGCGCCGCTGCCGATCCCCGGCATGCCGAGACTGGAGCCGACGCAGCGCTACGGCCTGCTCGGGCCGGTCAAGCTCGTGCCGTACGGGCGGGCCGCGGTCGACCTGCGCACGCCGGTCACGCCGCCGGTCGAGAGACCGCCCGTGGAGAGACCGCCGGTCGCGAGAAGACCGTCGAACAGGGTCACGGTGAAGGCCGCGAGAACGATCCGCCTCGCCGGCCTGACGAAGCAGGGCCTGCTCGTGCGCACGACCGTGCCGCGGCGGGCGAAGGTGGCGCTGACGCTCTCCTCGAGGCTGCCGAGAGCGAGACGCGCCGCGACCATCGCGCGCGCCTCCCGCAGCACCACGCGGGCGGCGACGGTCAGCGTCCGCCTGAAGGCCGGCAGAGCGGCCGCGCGCAAGCTGCGGATCGCGCTGAGAGCGAAGCGCGCCGTGACCGCCACGGTCGCGGTCAAGACGACCCTGTCGGGCAGCAGACCGACGACGAAGAAGCTGCGGATCACGATCCGCCGCTAGGACGGCGCCAGGGGGAGCGGCCGCCGCGCGCGGCCGCTCTGGCGCCCGAGCCGGGGCGGCGGCGAACTCTCCCGCCGCCGCCCTGCTCGCCCGTCGCGGCTTCGACCATCTGGGCGCGCGCCCTAAAGGATCAGGTTCTCCGGCGCCGGGGTGACGAGCTGGAAGAGCTTGCCGGTGACGCCGGACTCCGCGAAGGCGGCGAAGGGGCCGCTGCCGTTGCCGCCTGCGCCGCCGTTGCCGCCGCTCGCGCCGCCTCCGCCGCCGGCGCGGAAGGTGCTTGCGCCGGCCACCGCGCTCGTGCCGGCCGCGCCCGGGTTGACGTTGACGGTGAGCGTGGTGGCATTGTCGATCGCGGACGCCGACAGGAGGTTGACGATCCCGCCGCCCCCACCGCCGCCGCCGTAGGCGCCGACCGTTCCGCCGTCGGGGTTGACGCCGTTGCCGCCGTTGCCGCCCGCGGCGTTGATTCTGCTGTTGGCGCCGAGCGAGATCGTTCCGCGCGCGACGATCGTGATGACGCCGCCGGCGCCGCCGCCGGGACCGGCGGCGTCGATCGTCTGCGTTCCGG
>JAEXXR010000401.1 GCA_023405705.1 Actinomycetes bacterium | reverse complement strand
TCTCAGCGCCGTGCGTCGTCGATCAGCGCGCGGGCCTCGTCGAGCGAGGCGGCGAGCGACTCGCCGCGCGAGCCGAGCCGCTCGGCCATCGAGGCGACCTGCTGGGAGACGCCGGTCAGCTCGTCGGCGGAGCGCGAGACGTCGCCGACGCCCTCGACGATCTCGCCCATCGAGCCGGCGGTCGTGCCGATCGCGTCGTTGATCGCGTTGAAGCTCTCGCGCGCGTCGCCGGCGTGGCGCTCGACGGAGGAGACCTGGTCGCCGGTCGTCTCGACCGCGCCGCCGACGGCCTCGATCGCGGCGAGCGAGTTGGCGTTCAGCTGCGTGATGTCCTGGAGCGCCTCGCGCGTGCGGTCGGCGAGCCGGCGGACCTCCTCGGCGACGACGGCGAAGCCGCGGCCGTGCTCGCCGGCGCGGGCGGCCTCGATCGCGGCGTTGAGCGCGAGCAGGTTGGTCTGGTCGGCGATCTCGCGGATGCCGGTGACGATCGTCGAGATCTCGCGCGTCTGGTCGCTCAGCGCCGACAGCTGCTCGGAGATCTGCTCGACGCCGTCGCGCATGTCGCCGACGGCGCGGTCGGTCGTCGTCGTCACCTCGGCGCCGCCGCGGGCCAGCTCGACGCTCTGCGCCATCAGCTCGTTGGCGTTCGCCGCGCGCTCGGCGATGCCGGTCGAGGTGCGGCTCAGCTCGGTCGCGGAGGCGTAGGACTGCTGCGCGGCGGCGGCGAGCGACTGCGAGACGGTCGTGACCTCGCGCTGCTCCTCGGCGACGCGCAGCGTCTGCGTCTCGAGCTGCTCGACCAGCTCGACGGTGCGGTCGCGGGCGTCGATGAAGGTCTGCGTGACGATCGCGACGTCGGCGGTCGTGACCTTGCGGTAGGCGAGCAGGACCTGCGTCAGGCGGGTCGGGTCGTCGCCGTAGCGCTCGACGATCCACGGGATCGCGACGTTGTCGAGCTGGAGTATCGCGCCGATGAAGGCGCCGATCGGGAGGTCGATGTGGTCGTGGACGGTCCCGATGCGGATCACGTCGGTCAGGCGCTGGGCGCCGAACTCGCCGCTGAAGACGGTGCGGAAGTAGCGCTTGAGCGTCTGCGCGAGGCGGTCGACGGTCGAATGTCTCTCGATGATCCCGCGCAGCTCGGAGTCGGCGAGCACGTGCGCGTAGAAGGCGTCCGGCAGGCCGTCGACCAGCTCCGCCCCGGGGGCGGCCTCCGCCAGCAGCGCCAGGTCGGTGCGGTTAAGCAGGCAGAAGGCGAGCAGCTCGTTCCAGCGCTGGTCGCCGACCTCCAGTGGTGCGCCGGTCGTGGCGGACGGCACGGCAGGGACGGACGGAGGGGCGAGGGACATGAAAACGTCTTTCCTTCTTCGACGGGACCGGGCGCGGCCGCGACGCGGCGCCTCACCACAGTGGTCGGCGCGAACCGGCCGATCTGCAATGCTCGTGTCGTGCCACGACGCCGGGGCCGAACGACGCTTTTCGCGACCATCGTGACGCTGGGCGTCGCGCTCGCCGCCTGCGGCGACACCCCCGCGGTCGAGACCGAGACCGGTCCCGCGACGATCTCCGGCGACGGCGCGCGCACCGCGACCGGGCCCGACGCGAGCCAGGCGCAGCGGCGCGGCGTGAAGCTGACGCGGGTCGGCCGCTTCGACGGCCCGGTCCACGTGACGCAGGCGCCGGGCGACGCGAGCCGCCTGTTCGTCGTCGAGCAGGGCGGGAGGATCCGCGTCGTGCGCGACGGCAGAGCGCTGCGCGCGCCGTTCCTCGACCTCTCCGACCGCGTCCGCGCCGGCGGCGAGCAGGGTCTGCTGTCGGTCGCCTTCGCGCCCGACTACGCCAGCAGCGGCTTCCTCTACGTCTACTACACCGACCGCGACGGGAACACGCGCGTCGTCGAGTTCAGACGCGGCTCGAGCGCCGACCGCGCGAACCGCGGCAGCGCTCGCCAGCTCCTCTTCCAGCGCCAGCCGGAGTCCAACCACAACGGCGGCCTCGTGCTGTTCGGCCCCGACGGCCACCTCTACGTCGGCCTCGGCGACGGCGGCGGCGCCTTCGACCGGCACGGCCGGATCGGCAACGGGCAGGACCTCGGCACCTGGCTCGGCAAGATCCTGCGGATCGACCCGCGCCCGAGCGGCGGCAGACCGTACGGGATCCCCGCCGGCAACCCGTTCGCCGGCAGAGCGGGCGCGCGGCCCGAGATCTACTGGTGGGGGCTGCGCAACCCGTGGCGCTTCTCGTTCGACCGCCGCACCGGCGACGTGTCGATCGGCGACGTCGGCCAGAACGAGATCGAGGAGATCGACTTCCTGCGCAGAGGGACCGGCGCGGGAGCCAACTTCGGCTGGCGCGCGTGGGAGGGGACCAACCGCGTCGACGACTCGCTCACCGTCCGCAACCACGTGCGGCCGGTGTTGGAGTACTCGCACGCCGGCGGCGGCTGCTCGGTGACCGGCGGCTACGTCGTGCGCGACAGACGGATCCCGGCGCTGCAGGGCCGCTACCTCTACGCCGACTACTGCGTCGGCAGGCTGCAGACGGCGAGACTGCGGCTGCCGAGAGCGCGCGACCGCCGCGCGCTGAACCTGACGGTCCCCGGCGTGACGTCGTTCGGCGAGGACAACGCCGGCCGCGTCTACGTCGTCTCCCAGCAGGGCCCGGTCTACCGCGTCGACCCGGCCTGAGCCGTGGGCCTGCTCGAAGCGCACGACGTCGCCGTCATCCGCGCCGACAATCCCGGGCCGTTCACGCTGACCGGCACGAACACGTGGATCGTCGGACGCGACCCGGCGTGGCTGATCGACCCCGGCCCGGCGCTCGGCGACCACCTCGACGCGCTCGCCACCGAGCTGGCGCGGCGCGGCGGCCTCGGCGGGGTCGTGCTGACGCACGACCACCCCGACCACTCGGCGGGCGTTCCCGGGCTGCTGGAGCGCAGCGGACCGGCACCGGTCGCCGCCGCGCACGGCGCGGTCGACGTGCTCCTGCGCGACGGCGCGGCGGTCGGTCCCTTGACGGCGGTGCAGACGCGCGGCCACGCTCCCGACCACTTCGCCTTCGCGCTCGGGCCGATCGTCTTCAGCGGCGACGTCGTGCTCGGCGTCGGCAGCTCGCTGCTGATCCCCGAGCCCGGTGCGCTCGCGTCGTATCTCGCGGCGCTGGAGCGGCTGCGCGCGCTGAGACCGTCCGTGATCGCGCCCGGCCACGGGCCGCTCGTCGAGGATCCGGACGCGCGCCTGGCCGGCTACGTCGCCCACCGGCTGGAGCGCGAGCAGAAGCTGCTGGCCGCGCTGGACGGCGGCGCGCGCACGATCGACGAGCTGCTCGCGCAGGCGTGGCCCGACGCGCCGCCCGAGCTGCGGATGGCGGCGACGGTGACGCTCGCCGCCCACCTCGACAAGCTCGCCGACGAGGGCCGGCTGCCGGAGGGCGTCGAGCGCCCCGCTTGGCCGCTGCCGGTCGGCCGCGTCGGCAGGCTCGGTCCCGACGCGGCGCCCTGAGC
>JAEXXR010000389.1 GCA_023405705.1 Actinomycetes bacterium | reverse complement strand
GGCCGCTACGTCGACGCCGCCGGCCGCACCGTCACGCTGCCGCAGCGCGGCAGCGGCCGCTCCTTCACCGAGGTCGAGCGCGAGGGCCGGCGGGTCGCGGCGATCATCCACGACGCCTCGCTCGACGAGGAGCCGGAGCTGGTGCAGGCGGCCGGCGCCGCCGCCGCGCTGGCGCTGGAGAACGAGCGGCTCGACGCGGAGCTGCGCGTCCAGATCGCCGAGGTGCGCGCCTCCCGCGCCCGCCTGCTGGAGGTCGTCACGCGCGAGCGGCGCCGGATCGAGCGCGACCTCCACGACGGCGCCCAGCAGCGGCTGGTCGCGCTGGCGCTGACGCTCGGGATCGCCGAGCACCAGGTCGAGGACGACCCCGAGCAGGCGCGCGCGCTGATCCGCGAGGCGCGCGACGAGGCGCGGCTGGCGCTGGAGGAGCTGCGCGAGCTGGCCCGCGGCATCCACCCGGCGATCCTCACCGACCGGGGCCTCGGCCCGGCACTGGAGGCGCTCGCGAGCCGCGCGCCGCTGCCGGTCGAGCTGGCCGACATACCGGAGGACCGGCTGCCGGCGCCGGTCGAGGGCGCCGCCTACTTCGTCGTCGCCGAGGCGCTCGCGAACGTCGCCAAGTACGCCGCCGCCAGCCACGCCGAGGTGATCGTGCAGCGCGTCAACGGTCACGCGGTCGTCGAGGTGCGCGACGACGGCGTCGGCGGCGCCGACCCCGGCTCCGGCTCCGGCCTGCGCGGCCTGGAGGACCGGCTCGCCGCGCTCGACGGCCGTCTGGCAGTCTTCAGCCCGTCCGGCCGGGGCACGACCATCCGTGCCGAGATCCCGTGCGCGAGCTGAGCGCACGCGGAGCCGACCCGGAACCCGAACCGATGCGCGTCGTGATCGCCGAAGACTCCGTCCTCCTGCGCGAGGGCATCGCCCGCCTCCTGCAGGACGCGGGCCACGACGTCGTCGGCCAGGCCGGCGACGCCGAGGACCTCGTGCGCAAGGTGCTGGCGCACAGGCCCGACATCGCGATCGTCGACGTGCGGATGCCGCCGACCAACACCGACGACGGCCTCAGAGCGGCGCTGGAGCTGCGCGAGCGGGCGCCGGAGGTGGCGGTGCTGGTGCTGTCGCAGTACGTCGAGGAGGGCTACGCGCACGAGCTGATCGGCGGCGGCGCGGCCGGCGTCGGCTACCTGCTGAAGGATCGCGTCGCCGACGTCGAGCGGTTCGTCGACGCGGTCGCGCGCGTGGGGGAGGGCGGCTCGGCGCTCGACCCCGAGGTCGTCGCCCAGCTGCTCGGCCGCCGTCGCCGCGACGATCCGCTGGAGGCGCTGACGCCGCGCGAGCGGGAGGTGCTCGGCCACATGGCGGAGGGCCGCTCCAACAGCGCGATCGCCGAGGAGCTGGTCGTCACCGAGCGGGCCGTCGAGAAGCACGTCACGAGCATCTTCGGCAAGCTCGACCTGCCGCCGGCCGCGCAGGACCACCGCCGCGTGCTGGCGGTGCTGCGCTACCTCGGCGCTCCGCGCCCCTGAGCGCGGTCACGGCCGCGCCGTGACATGCGCCACCCGCGGGGGTGGTGCTAGCCGTAGGCCGGGAGGCCGGCCATCCGGATTCCGGCCATCCGGCCGCGGCGGAAAGATCTGCGATGCGCTGCGCCGACCATCGGCGCAGCCCGATACGAGCCGAAAGGAAACAGCTCACGTGAACGCCACCCCGATCGTCACCGCCGTCGACCTCCGCCGCCGCTTCGGCGAAGGCGAGGCCGCCGTCGACGCGCTCGACGGCGTCTCGCTCGAGCTGCCGCAGGGCGCCTTCACGGCCGTGATGGGCCCGTCGGGCTCCGGCAAGTCGACGCTGATGCACATCCTCGCCGGCCTCGACCAGCCGACCTCCGGCTCCGTCGTCGTCGACGGCGTCGAGCTGGCCAACCTCGACGACAAGAAGCTGACGCAGCTGCGGCGCGACAAGATCGGCTTCATCTTCCAGTCGTTCAACCTGCTGCCGGTGCTGACGGCGGAGGAGAACATCGTCCTGCCGCTGAGAATCGCCGGCGCCAAGGTCGACGAGCGGTGGCTGGAGACGCTGATCGAGACGGTCGGCCTCGGCGCCCGCCGGACCCACCACCCGTCCGAGCTGTCCGGCGGTCAGCAGCAGCGCGTCGCGGTTGCCCGCGCGCTGATCTCCAAGCCGGCGGTCGTCTTCGCCGACGAGCCGACCGGCAACCTCGACTCGCAGTCCTCCGCCGAGGTGCTCGGCCTGCTGCGCCGCTCGGTCGACGACCTCGGCCAGACGGTCGTGATGGTCACCCACGACGCCCATGCCGCCGCCGTCGCCGACCGCATCCTCGTGCTCGCCGACGGCAAGATCGTCCACGACGGCGCCGCCGGCAGCGCCGACGACGTGCTCGACCTGATGCGGACGGTCGCCTGATGATCGCCCTCTCCCTGCGCGGCCTGACCGCGCGCAAGCTGCGAACGGCGCTGACGGCGCTCGCGATCGTGCTCGGCGTCGCGTTCGTCGCCGGCACCTACATGCTGACCGACTCGATGAACAAGGCGTTCGACAACGTCTTCGCGACCGCCACCGAGAACGTCGACGTCACCGTCACCCCGAAGAGACAGTTCGACAACGCCGCCCAGGTGCCGCTGTCGGCGGACGTGCTGAGCAGAGTGCAGGCGGTCCCCGGCGTCGCGGTCGCCGACGGCTCGGTCTCCTCTGGCGACGGCGAGAACTCTGCCGTCATATACACCAAGGACGGCAGAGACCCGCTCGTCAGAGGCGGCGCGCCGATGCTCGTCGTCAACGAGGGCCCGCCGGAGCTGAGCCCGCTCGACTACGTCGAGGGCCACGGCCCGGAGTCGCCCGGCGAGGTCGCGCTGGCGAAGAACACCGCCGAGAGAGGCGACTTCAAGCTCGGCGACATGGTCAGAATCTCCGGCGACGGCCCGGCCGAGGAGTTCAGACTGGTCGGCATCGCGAAGTTCGGCGACGAGGACTCGCTCGCCGGCACGGCGCTGGCGGTCCTGACGACCGAGACGGTCCAGCGGCTGCTCGACATGAGAGGCCAGTACAGCTCGATCGACGTCGTCGCCGACAGAGGCGTGACGCCCGAGGAGCTGTCGAGACGGATCGCGGCCGAGCTGCCGGCGCAGCTCTACAACGTCCGCACGGGCGAGCAGGAGGCGCGCAGACAGGCCGCCGACCTGCAGGACCAGCTCGGCTTCCTCAGAACGTTCCTGCTCGCCTTCGCCGGCATCGCGCTGTTCGTCGGCGCCTTCCTGATCGTCAACACCTACTCGATCACCGTCGCGCAGCGGATGCGCGAGTTCGCGCTGCTGCGGATGATCGGCGCCTCGCGCCGGCAGGTGCTGCGCGCCGTGCTCGGCGAGGCGCTCGTCGTCGGCTTCGCCGCGTCGGTCGTCGGCCTGCTGCTCGGCATGGTGATCGCGCCGGCGTTGCGCGGCCTCTTCACGCTGTTCGACGCCGAGCTGCCCTCCGAGGGCCTGATCGTGGAGCCGCGCACGATCGTCGTCTCGCTGCTGATCGGCACCGTCGTGACGGTCGTCGCGGCCGTCGGACCGGCGCTGCGCGCGACGCGCGTCCCGCCGATCGCGGCGCTCCAGGACGTCGCCTCGATGACGCGCGGCAAGAGCGGCCGCTGGCGCACCCCGATCGCGATCGTGATCTCGCTGATCGGCGTCGCGCTGATGTGCGGCGGGCTGTTCGGCGGCGGCAGCGCCGGCCAGGCGGCCGGGCTGATCGGCGGCGGCGGCGCGGTCGTCTTCATCGGCGTCGGCCTGCTCGCCTCGCATCTCGTCAGACCGCTCGCGCTGCTCGTCGGCCTGCCGCTGGAGAAGCTGCGCGGCGTGCCGGGCCGGCTGGCGCGCGAGAACGCGACGCGCCAGCCGCGGCGCACCGCTTCGACCTCGGCGGCGCTGATGATCGGCGTGGCGCTGGTCGCCTTCATCGCGATCTTCGCCGCCGGCCTGAAGGCGTCGATCGACGACGCGGTCGACAGAGGCGTGAAGGCCGACCTGGTCGTGCAGACCTCGACCTTCCAGCCGGTGCCGAGCACCGTCTCCAGAGCGCTGGCGGAGGTTCCGGGCGTCGCGTCGGTCTCGCCGCTGCGGTTCGCGAGCGGCAAGGTCCCGGGCGAGTCGGGCACGGTCAGCATCGCCGGCGTCGACCCGGCCAACGCCGCCGACGTGATCGACGTCGCGTGGGAGGAGGGCGACCAGGCGCTGCTGAGATCGTTCGGCTTCGACAGGGTGGCGCTCTCCAACGGCTACGCCGACGAGCACGGCCTGAAGCTCGGCGACAGCTTCTCCGTCGGCACCCCGACCGGCAGAGAGGTGAGATTGACGGTCGCCGGCATCTACGACGACAACGCCGGCCTGCTCGGCAACATGACGGTCTCGACCGAGCTGCTGGCACGTGACTTCGACGTCACCAGAGACGCCGTCGTGCTCGCGACCACGGCGCCGGGCGAGGATCCCGACGCCGTCCAGAAGGTCGCCGACAGAACGATCGCGGCGGCCTACCCGACGGTCGAGGTGCTGACCAAGCAGGGCTTCAAGGACGACCAGGCCGGACAGATCGACCAGCTGCTCGGGCTCGTCTACGTGCTCCTGTCGCTGTCGGTGATCGTCTCGCTGTTCGGCATCGTCAACACGCTCGTGCTCTCGATCCACGAGCGCACCCGCGAGCTGGGGATGCTGCGCGCGATCGGCACCTCCCGCGCCCAGGTGCGCCGGATCGTCCGCTACGAGTCGGTGATCACCGCCCTGATCGGCGCCGTCCTCGGCGTCGTCCTCGGCGCGCTCTTCGCCGTCCTCGTGACGATCCCGCTGAAGGACGAGGGCTTCGCCACCTCGATCCCGATCGGAACGCTGGTCTTCCTGTTCGTCCTCGCCGTCCTGGCCGGCGTCCTCGCCGCCATCCTCCCGGCCCGCCGAGCCGCCAAGCTCGACGTGCTGAGAGCCCTGGCGTACGAGTAGGCCACCCGGCGCAGCTGACGGCGGTCCTGTGCCGCCGTCAGCTGGCCGAGTCGGTCATCTCTCGCGTCGGACGCCCTTGAAGGGCGTGCCGTCCTGCTTCTGGTCCCGCGGCGGCGACGATGAAGGCGTGCGTCCGAGTCCCGAACCTCGATCGAGACCCTGGCTGCCCCCCCCCGACGAGTTGGCGGAGCGAATCGCGCGCCGTGGGAATGCTGAACTCAGCGAGCCGAGCGAAGCGGCGGTTCGGCGGCTGCGAGGGCCCCTCGGTCCGAAACCGTGGACCGCGCCGCCTGCTACGCCGGCCGGCGGTAGAGGGCGTAGAGCAGGCAGCTGAGGATGAAGGCGGCGCCGCAGTAGCCGATCTCGACGCGCAGGACGGCGTCGGCGACGACGTCGGAGGCGACCCAGGCGACGAACAGCGCCGCCGAGACCAGCCAGGCGACGGCGGCGAGCTGGGCGCGGCCGCGGGCGAGCGCGGCCTGGTTGAAGGTGCCGGCGACGAGGTGGAAGCCCATCCCGATCGCGACCAGCGCGAGGCCGCCGCGCTCGTAGGAGAAGCCCTTGTCGCCGAGGACGGTCTCCATCACCCACGGGCCGATCGCCAGCAGGCCGAGCGCGCAGGCGCCGGCGAAGGCGGCGATCGCGAGCACCGTGACGCGGATCGCGCGCGCGAACTCGCCGGCGTCCTCTCTCGCCTCCAGCCCGGTCAGGTGGGGGAGGATCGACGTCTGGACCGCCTGGAACAGCTGCAGCGGCGCGCGCACGATCAGCAGCACGTTGAAGACGAAGCCGGCAAGCGCGGGACCGCTGTCGTGCTCGACGATCAGCACCGCGGCGTTCATCAGCGTCTGCTCGGAGAGCATGATCAGGAAGACGCCGATCGCGAAGCCGCCGCCGCGTCTGAGCGACAGGTCCTGCGCGGCCTCCTCGATCTCCGCGTGGGCCGGGCCCTCGCCGGCCGCGTCGATCACGGCGATCTCGCTCGCGCCCGGCAGCGGATCTCTCCCGCCGCGCGCCAGTCGCCCGAGCGCGAACGGCACGACGACCATCGAGACGAACGGCGCGACCGCGATGCCGAGCGCGATCGCCGTCTGCCCTGAGGTGATCCCGACGACCGCCGCGACCGCGAACAGCACGCGCGACGTGGACTCCAGCAGCACCAGCCCGCCGTAGCCGGCCAGGCGCTCGTGGCCGGCCAGCCAGCCGCGCGCGAAGTACGAGCCGGCGTACGCGACCACCGACACGACGAGGATCCAGTAGAGCGCCGCCGAGCCGCCGAACAGCTCGTCCTCGATCGTCGTGCGCAGCGGCAGCGCGATCGCGAGGAAGAACAGCGCGAAGCCGGCCTGGATCAGCGCCGGGACGCGCAGCGGATGGCCGCTCAGGCCGCGCGCGCGGCGGTCGGCGATCGTGCGCGACAGCAGCTGCTCGACCGGCCGGTAGAGCACCGACAGGATCACGAACGTGATCGACCACAGCAGCGAGACGTGCCCGTAGTCGACCGCGCTCAGCTCGCGGCTGGCGAGCGCCAGGTAGGCGAAGGAGAGCAGGCCGGTCGACGCGATTCCGACCGTGAGCAGCAGCCGCCCCCGATTTCGCTTGCCATCGTCGCGCCTGACGGTGTCCTCGCTCGCTCGTGGGCTCGCGCCCACGTCGCTCACTGCGTCCTTGTCAGCCACGACGACGGCGGCGCGAGATGGCCGTTACCGCAGTCTGACGAGCAGCATCGTCCACGGGAACGGCGAGCGGGCCTCGACGACCTCGCCGTGCTGCGACAGCAGCTTCACGAACGAGCGCTTCGACCAGTGGTTGACGTGGCCGGGCGTGTTGCCGAGGTCCTTGAGGTAGGAGCCGCGGGCCATGTTCAACCCGCGCCAGAGCGGCTCGCGCGGGACCGAGACGAGCAGGTGATCCTTGGCGACGCGCGCCATCTCGGCGACCGTGTGCGCCGGGTCGGGGACGTGCTCGAGCACCTCGATCGCGCTCGCGAGGCCGAACTCGTCGTCGGAGAACGGCATGTTCTCCGCCTTCATCACGCGATACTCGAGGTTCGGCGCCTGGCGGGTCGCCTGCTCGGCGAGCAGCTTCGGGTCGTCGAGGTCGATCCCGACGATCCGCTTGTCGCCGAGCGCCAGCGCCCACTTGTGCGTGAGCACGCCCTCGCCGCAGCCGACGTCGAGCACCGAGCTGGGGGCGGCCTGCGTGAACAGCTCGCCGAGCGTGCGCTCGAAGTTGGACATCAGCCGGCGGACGACCGGGTTGGTCGACCCGTACTTGTCGTACGTGTTGCCGGTCGGGACCTCTTCGGCAGCCTGTGCGGCCGCGCTCGTGCTGCTCATACCTCGACTGCCTTCTTTCGGTCGTCGTTCGCGTCGGAGCCGTCGGCGGCGGTGGCGTCGTCGCCGGCGGCCGGCGCGCCCGGCTCGTAGTGGGAGGGCGGGATGCCGAGCGCCAGCTCGATCCGCCGCACGCGCTCGAAGGTGCGTTGCGACAGCGTCCGCTGCGCCGCGAGCAGGTCGCCGATCACGCCGAGCGCGAACAGCAGCATCGCGCCGGTGAACAGCATCGCACCGAGGATCAGCGACTGGACGTGGCCGGCGCCCTCACCCTGGAGCCAGAAGACGAGGAAGCGGATCCAGACGGCGGCGGCGACGAGCCCGATGACCGCGCCGGCGGTCCAGAAGACGCGCAGCGGCTCGTACTGGGAGTAGATCCGGAAGATCGAGATCGAGTTGCGCCGCACGTAGGCGCCCATCGACGGGAACAGCCGCGACTCGCGCGTCTTCTCGTTCGTGCGGATCGGCACGTCGTCGACGGCGACCAGCTGCTTGCCGGCCTGGATGATCGTCTCGAGCGTGTACGTGAACTTCGAGACGACGACCAGCTGCAGCGCGGCCTCGCGGTTGTAGGCGCGGAAGCCGGAGGTCGTGTCCGGGACGTTCGTCGAGGAGGCCTGCCGGACGACCCACGAGCCGAGCTTCTGCAGCGAGACCTTCAGCGGCGAGAAGTGGGCGATCGTCTCGACCTGGCGGTCGCCGACGACCATGTCGGCCCTGCCGGTGACGATCGGGACGACCAGCTTCGGGATGTCGGCGCCGTTGTACTGGTTGTCGGCGTCGGTGTTGACGATCACGTCGGCGCCGAGCTTGAGGGCGGCGTCGAGGCCGGCCTGGAACCCGGCCGCCAGGCCCTTGTTGTTCGTCAGCTTGACGATGTGGTCGACGCCGCCTTCGCGGGCGACCTCGATCGTGCGATCGGACGAGCCGTCGTCGATTATCAGCCACTCGACCGTGTCGAAGCCCTCGACCTCTCTCGGGAGGTCTCTGAGCGTCGCCGGGAGCTGCTGCTCCTCGTTGAAACAGGGGATCTGGATGATCAGCTTCATGGGGGATGCCTGGTCGGACGGGGCGCGTGACCGCTCTCTGCGCCGCCTCGGTGGCGGCGCCTGCGCGGGGTCTCGGCGCTCCACCGTAGACCGTCGGCCGGTGCCGTAGACTCGCGCCGCAGTATCCCAAAGGACCGGATGGAACGCCACGCACGCCGCCTCACGCCGCGGCTCGATCGTACGGCGGCCGCCCTCTCGATCGTCCTTCTGGGCGCGTTCGGGCTGCGGCTGTGGGGCATCGGCCACGGCCTGCCGTTCTCCTACAACATCGATGAGGAAGGCCATTTCGTCCCGGTCGCGATCGGGTTCTTCGGCCACGGCTTCAACCCCCGCTACTTCCTCAACCCGCCCGGCTACACCGAGCTGCTCTACGCCGTCTACGCCGTCTGGTTCGGCGGCCGCGAGGCGGTCGCGCAGGCCTACGTCGACGATCCCGGCAAGGTCTTCCTGATCGCGCGCGTCACGGTCGCGCTGCTCGGCACGGTCTCGGTCTGGCTGACCTACCTGCTCGGCAGCCGCCTGCTCGACCGCCGCGTCGGCCTCGTCGCCGCGGCGCTGGCGGCGGTCGCCTTCCTGCCGGTCTTCTACTCGCACCTGGCGCTCAACGACGTCCCGGCGATGGCGCCGGCGACGCTCGCGCTCGTCTGCGCGGCGGCGATCGTGCGCGGCAGCGGCCGCGGCGGCGGGATTTGGTGGCTGCTGGCCGGCGGCGTCGCGGTCGGCCTCGCCGCCGGCACCAAGTACACGGCCGGGATCGTGCTGCTGCCGCTGTTGACGGCGATCGCGATCCGCACGCGCGAGGAGCGCGCCGGCTTCGCCCACCTGCTCGCCGCCGTCGCGCTCGCCGGCATGGCGACCGGCGCCGGCTTCCTGGTCGCCAACCCGCACGCGCTGCTGAGCTTCTCCGAGTTCCGCGCCGGCATCTCCAGACAGCGCGAGCTGGCCGGCGGCGACGAGCTGGCGAAGCTCGGCCTGACGCAGGACAACGGCGTCCTCTACTACCTCTGGACCTTCACCTGGGGGATCGGCTGGGTCCCGTCGCTGCTGGCGCTCGTCGGCGCCGGGCGGCTGATCGCGAAGGAGCGCGCAGCGGCGCTCGTGCTGCTGCCGACGATCGTCGTCTACCTGCTCTACATGGGCACGCAGGACCGCTACTTCGGCCGCTGGGCGCTGCCGCTCTTCCCGATCGTGATCGCGCTCGCCGCCTACGGCGCGCTGTGGCTGGCCGACGCGGCGGGCAGACGCTGGCCGAAGGCCGCCACCGCGGCGGTCGCCGTCGCGGTCGTCGCGCTGCTGGGCCAGAGCGCCGTCCACGCCGTCCACAACGACCGCGTGCTGTCGCGGCCCGACACGCGCGGCCTCGCGCACGACTGGATGGTCGAGAACATCCCGCCCGGGACGAAGATGATGCTGGAGCCGATCGTGCCGGCCCGCTGGACCGAGGACCCCAACCGCGCCGACCCGGCGACGCCGACCGGCAAGCGCTGGGAGCTGTGGGACACGAGCCGCGCCGACGTCGACGACTTCGGCAGACCGGTGCCGAAGCCGCGCTACGTCAAGGTCGACAAGTACGAGCGGATACTGCGCCCGGAGCTGATCGACCGCTACGAGCAGGAGGGCTTCTGCTGGGTCGTGATCGGCTCCCACCAGCGCGACCGCGCGCTCGCCGAGCCCGAGGAGGTGCCGCAGGCGATCGCCTACTACGACGAGCTGGCGCGGCGCGGCGAGGAGGTCGTCCGCTTCAGCCCCTACAGGGACGGCGCGACGCCGCCGGAGTTCAACTTCGACTGGGCCTTCGACTACTACCCGCTGGCCTACGAGCGGCCCGGCCCGGAGATCGTGATCTACAGGTTGTCGGGCGGGGGCTGTTCGTGAGCGCCTGCGTATCCTCCAAGCCGGGACGCCGCAATCCGTCCGCCAGACGACCCTGAGAGCGAGCCCATGGCCCCCACGACCGACACCGACCGCCTCCATCTCGCGCGCACGCTCGAGCTGGCGCAGCGGGGCCGCGGCCGCGTCAGCCCGAACCCGATGGTCGGCGCGGTGATCGTGCGCGACGGCGTCGTCGTCTCGGAGGGCTGGCACACCGCCTACGGCGAGCCGCACGCGGAGGTCGAGGCGATCCGCGCGGCCGGCGACCAGGACCTCTCGGACACGACGATCTACGTCTCGCTGGAGCCCTGCTGCCACACCGGCAAGCAGCCGCCGTGCACCGACGCCATCCTCGCGGCCGGCATCAGACGCGTCGTGGTCGCCTCCGACGACCCGACCGAGAAGGCGGCCGGAAGGGGACTCGGCATCCTGCGCGACGAGGGCGTCGAGGTCGTCGTCGCCGACGGCGAGCTGACGGCCCGCGCGCGGCTGCTGAACCAGTCGTTCCGCAAGCAGGCGCGCACCGGCCGCCCGTGGGTCCTGTTCAAGTCGGCGATGACGCTCGACGGCAAGGTCGCCACCCGCGCGGGCGACTCGAAGTGGATCTCCTCGACCGACAGCCGCGAGCTGGCCCATCACTGGCGCGCCGAGTGCGACGCCGTCGCCGTCGGGATCGGCACGGCGCTCGCCGACGACCCGCAGCTGACGGCCCGGATACCGGACGTCGCGCGCCAGCCGCGCCGCGTCGTCTTCGACTCGCTCTCGCGCCTGCCGCTCGACTCGCAGCTGGTGCAGGCCGCCTCCGAGGTGCCGCTGACGGTCGTCGTCTCGCGCGCCGCGCCGCGCGCCGCGACCGACGCGCTGGAGACGCACGGCGCCGACGTGATCGTCGCGACCGGCGCCAACGAGCCGGCCCGCGTCGTCTCCGCGCTCGACCAGCTCGGCGCGGCCGGCGTCGGCTCGATCCTGCTGGAGGGCGGCCCGCGCCTGGCCGGCGCCTTCCTCGACGCCGGCGAGATCGACGAGCTGCGGCTGTTCCTCGCGCCCCTCGTGCTCGGCGGCCGCACCGCGCGCGACCCGCTGGAGGGCGAGGGCGTCGAGACGATCTCTGAGGCGCTGCGCGCATTGACCTTGGACTGCGACCGCGTCGGGGAGGACCTGCTCGTCTCCGCACGCCTGAAGGAGTGGTGAGAAGGGCGATGTTCACGGGACTCGTGCAGGGGCTGGGCACGGTCGCGGCGGTCGCGCCCCCCCCCCCCGGCGGCCCGCGCGCGCTAG
>JAEXXR010000381.1 GCA_023405705.1 Actinomycetes bacterium | reverse complement strand
GGTGCGAGACGCGCGATCGAGCCCGCGCCTACTCCCCCGCACCCGCGCTCGCGACGGCGGCGGCGCGGGTCGGGTCGGTGCGCTCGACGGCGGCGAGGCCGGAGATCTCCAGCATGCGGGCGACCGGCGAGGCG
This sequence comes from Actinomycetes bacterium, assembly GCA_023405705.1. The sequence continues at coordinate 2,596 of JAEXXR010000381.1, read as the reverse complement.
CCGTCGACGGCGATGTGGAGGCGCTGCTGGCGGTCGCGCAGCTCGGCGCCGAGCGCGAACAGGAGGTTGATGCCGGCCGAGTCGACGTAGTCGACGGCGGTCAGGTCGACCACGAGCGCGGAGGCGCGGTTGGGCGCCGCGGCGCCGATCGCGCGGCGCAGCTCGATCGCGTTGGAGGCGTCGATCTCGCCCTCGATCGCGACGACCGGTATCTCGCCGTGGTCCTCGACCGTCACGCGTGCCAACGCCGTCATGCGCTCCCCTCCGCCTGCGCCAGGTTCCGTTCCAATACGACGAGCGTTCCCCTCTCGCCGCGCTCCACTTTCACGTCGTCCATCAACCGGCGCATCAGCATCAGCCCGCGCCCGCGGTGGACCCCGCGCGGCGGCCGCCAGCTGCCCTCGTCCTGGACGCTCACCCGCACCCGGCCGTCGGCGCAGGAGCCCTCCAGCTTGAACGACTGCAGCCCGGGCCCGTACGCGTGCTCGACCGCGTTCGCGCACGCCTCCTGGGCGGCGACGACGATGTCGTAGGTCTCGTCCTCGCTGGCGCCGCAGCGCCGCAGCCAGCGCCGCATCAGCTGACGGATCTCCGACAGCACGACGCGCTCGGCCGGCCAGCTGCCGCTGATCCGCTCCGGCGGCGCCGGCACGCGCGCCGCGATCATCGCGACGTCGTCGGTCCGCAGCCCGGGGACGAGCGCGCCGACGAGCCGCTCGCAGAGCGGGTCGAGCGTCGGGCCGGGAGCGACGACCGACGTGCGCAGCCGCTCCAGCCCCGCGTCGATCGTCTCCCCGCGCCGCTCGACGAGGCCGTCGGTGTAGAGCAGCAGCGCCGCGCCCGCGGGGCAGGCGTGGACGGTCGACTCGAAGCGCGTCGCCGGCACGACCGCCAGCGGCACGTTCGGCACGACGTCGAGGAACTCGGCGGCGCCGTCGGCGCCGATCAGGAGCGGCGGCGGGTGGCCGGCGCTGACGTGCTCGACGCGCTCGCCTTCGAGGTCGAGGATCGCGTAGGAGAGCGTCGTCATCGAGCGCGGGCCGAGCTGCCACATCATCCGGTTCATCCGCTCGACGACGTCGGCCGCCGGGTGGCCGTCGGCGGCGTAGGCGCGCAGCGCGGCGCGCAGCTGGGCCATCGCCGCCGCTGCCGCGATGCCGTGGCCGACGACGTCGCCGACCGCGATCGCGACCCGGCCGCGCGGCAGCGTGAAGGCGTCGAACCAGTCGCCGCCGAGCGTGTCGCGGCTGGCCGGCAGGTAGCGACTGGCGAGGTCGATCCCGGGGACCGACCTCAGGTTCGGCAGCAGCTCGAGCTGGAGCGACTCGGCCACCCGCCGCTGCTCGTAGAGGGCGGCGTTGTCGATCGCGAGCGCGGCGCGGTCGGCGGCGAGCTGGAGCAGGTCGCGCTCGCCGTCGGTGAAGCGGCGCGGCGTGAGGCTGCCGACGTGCAGCACGCCGAGCACACGGCCCTCGACGATCAGCGGGACGCCGAGCAGCGAGCGGATCCCCTTCTCGCGCAGGATCGGGTTGAGGATGTCGGCGTGGTCGACGTCGTCGATCACGATCGCGCGCCGCTCGGCCGCGATCCGCCCGGCGAAGCCCTTCCCGAGCGGGATCGTGACGCCCTGCTCGACCTCCTCCTCGATCCCCCGCGCCGCGCGGGCGCGCAGCTGCCTGTTCTCCTCGTCGAGCAGCAGGATCGCGGCGGTGTCGGAGCGGAGGATCGCGGCGGCGCGGTCGAGCAGCGCCAGCAGCAGCTCCTCCTGCGGCAGATAGGCGAGCGAGGGGTCGGTCAGCTGCTGCAGCGAGGCGAGCACCTCGCCGCTCGGATCGACGTTGCGCAGTTCGACGGGCCCCTCGCTTGGCACCGCCGCAGCTTACCCGCGGTACGGCGGCGTTATTCCGACTCGGCTCGCCGCCGCTACAGCCAGCCGAGCAGGCCGAAGACGACCAGCAGGACGACGTCGATCGCCGCAAGCCCGCCGACGACGCGCAGCTGCCGGCGGCGGTCGTCGCCCATGTCGTAGACCCACGCCGCGATCCCGAAGAACGTCATGTAGCCGAAGACGACGATCAGCGGCAGGAACGGCACGTTCCACCACCAGTAGTCCCAGTGGAAGTAGCCGGTCCCCTCCAGCAGCACCTCGACGAAGACGCACAGCGCCGAGAAGAGGAAGACGAGCAGCAGACGGTTGTTCACGCCGAGGATCTTCTGCCTGCGATCCGGCGGCAGCGTCTTCACGAACGCCACGCCGGAGATCAGGAAGAGGAAGCTGATCTCGATGTTGAGCCCGACCAGCAGCTGGTAGCTGGTGTCGCCGGTCGCCGTCCACAGCGCCGAGCGGTCGCTGACGTGCAGGACCGCCGAGTTGACCAGCTCGTTGAAGCCGTCCATCAGCCAGAAGGCGAGGCCTGCGAGCACGATCTCCCAGCGGCGCCGCTCGACCTCGACCGAGTAGACGTAGACGACGAGGCCGAGCAGCACGACGGTCGACCACTGGAAGGTCGAGCCGTCGCGCAGCTGCTCCTGCGCCGCGCGGGTCGCGTCGGTGACGGTCGCGAGGACGGGGGTCAGCGCGGAGGCCGCGGTGGCC
>JAEXXR010000492.1 GCA_023405705.1 Actinomycetes bacterium | reverse complement strand
GCGTCGAGCGCTACGGCCTCGCCGCCGGCTGCCGCGCCGACCTCGTCGCGATCGACGCCGGCTCGGTCGCCGAGGCGGTCGCCGCCCCACCGCGCCGCCTGCTGACCGTCCACGCCGGCCGGATCGTCCACGACGGCCGCGGCTGATCGGCCGCGCGGCCCACCCTCGCTTCCCGCCAAGGAGCCGATACCGCCCACCGGCTCATTCGCTCAGTCGGCGCTCGCCCGACGAGGGCTGTCGGTCAGCCAGGCCGCTGGCGCGCGAGCAGCGCCACGGAGCGCGTCAGCTCGGCGAGCTGATCGGCCTGCGACGCAACCTGCTGCTCCAGCGCGGCGACGCGATGGTCGTTCCGGCTCTTGACGACCTGATCGCGGAGCGTGCGCCGGACATACTCGGAGATCGAGAGGCCGCATCGCTTGGCCGCGTTCTCGGTCTCCGCCCATGTGTCGTCCTCGACGCGGATCGTGTGAGCGCGAAGCTCGCCGCCGCTCACTTGGATGACGCGCCGCGCTTGCGCCGGCGATGGACGGGCTCGATCGCGGTCGTGGTCTCGGCCTGCTCGATCAGGTCGTAGAGGTTTAGATCGAGACCGTCGGCCAGGCGCAGTAGCGTCTCGTACGTCGGGTTGATCTCACCGCGCTCGATCGCGCCGATGTAGTTGCGGTGCATGCCGGCCCGCCTCGCGGCTTCGTCTTGCGTGATGCGCAGGCGAGCGCGCTGCACATGCACGACGTAGCCCAAACGGGCGATCGGTTCGGAGAAAGTCGGTCTTGGCATCGGCCTCGGTCCTCACTGGCTGGCTGTCGGGGGAATGCGCTCGGGGTTGGGCGAGGACGTCGGTCCGTGGTAGAGCGCCTTCGCGTGCTGGCGCATCAGGTCGCCGATGGCTTGCGCGTCGCGGCTCCGCTGAGGGTCGATCGACGCCAGCACCAGCGAGATCGCGAGGCTGCTGTCCTCGATCGCGGCGAGGGCGAGCGCGAGCAGCGCCGCCGGCAGTCGCTCGGTGCTGACGTTCCCGTCGGGTTCGCGAGCGAGGCCGAGCGCGTCCTTGAGCACGTCGATCTGCGCGCCCAGAGCCCAGCCGGCCGCGTCGAAGTCGCGGATCAGCGTCGGCGTCGCAGCGTCGCAGACGCCGTCGCGGCGGATCGGTTCCACGCTTGCGAGGTCGGACTCCGGCGCGTCGTTGCAATCGAGTTGGTTCATCTCCGTTCTTTCCTGGCTCGCGTTGGAGGGCGGCGCGCGGCTTTGGATGCTCGGGGCGCGCCGGCATCCCCCGCGCAAACCGGAGCGTGCCGCCCAGAGGGGGTGAGGGCGGTCACGCTCGGCGCCGACTCGGTGGTTGGGATGCCGCTGAGTCGACTGAGCGCAGCGGAACCGTATTTCGGGGCGATGGCCTAGCCAATCCCTGCGCTGCGAACACTCCGCGGCGAAGTTCAGACGCGCTGGTCAGTCGCGTTGGCCGTATGCGAGCCGCCAGGTGCGCAGGATCGGCACGAGCAGGCCGACGAGCGATCCGCCGCTGCGTGCGATGTCGCGGCTGGTCGCCCGCAGCGGCTGCCTGCGGGCGCTTGGCTTCGACAGATAGAGGGCCGCCATGCAGGCGACGATGACCGCGTGTCTCGCGCCGTTCGGCAGCTCCGTGGCGCGTCTCATGCCGGTGAGGGTGCTCAACGCGATGCGCGCGGCAGCCGTCTCGGCGCTCCCGTAGTGGGCGACGTAGCTGTGGTCCCCGTTGGCGAGGTCGTCGGCCCAGTCGGCGTAGCTGTCGAGCATCGTCGCGGCGAGTGCGATCCAGGGCCAGTGGGCCTCTCGCACTGCGCGGACCTCGCGGTCGGTGAGCGCCGGGTCGCTGGCGAGCGCGATCAGCACGTGCACGAGCAGTGAGGCGCTCGCCGCAGCGGTCAGCTCGAACCAGCGCAGTTCGGCATTGCGCGGGAACGTCTCCGCTGCCCATCGCCGCAGGCCGGCGTCGCGGCGCGCGGGGTCGATCTCGTGGTTGAGACCGAGGACCTCCGAAAGACGCGCTTCTCGGATGACGGTCTCGCGAATGCGCTCGAACGCGGGCAGCGCGAGGCAGCTGCGCCTGCACTCCTGCACCAGCGCGACGAGGTACCCGCCGTCGTCAGCCCACGGGTGGAACAGGTAGTAGTCGGAGATCGGTCCATGCGGATCGACCGCTTCGACGAGCGCGCGGTGCAACTGCTGGCCGTTCGCTTGGCTCGGATGGCGCTCGCTGACGTTGTCGAGGAAGTCGAGGATCGTCTGATACGCGACGACCGCTCGGATGAGGTCGCCATTGCGGCGGCGAGGGAGGATGGCGCAAAGCGCCGCGCCGTCTAGGTGCCCGCGCTTCGTGGCGAGCGCGTCGAGCGCGTCATCCCGCAGCGTCGCCGCCGGAATCTGCTCGGCGAAGCGACGCCAGCGGCGGACTTCCGCAGCGGTCGCGCGCAGCCCCCACGTGAGCTGGCGGGTCGCGCTCGTCAACAAAGCGCTCGCCTGCTCGGGCGTGAGCGGGGAAGGGTCTTCTGGAGTTGTGCGCAGCATCCCGACGCCAGCCTACGAGGGGCTCCGTGCGCCGAAGGCAGGGAGATCGGCCTACCGGTGGCGTCAGTGCTCGTGTTCGAGTACGTTGACGTTCACGGTTCACCGGGGATTGGGGAAATGGGCGGGGTTTCGAACAGGCATGTCGTGCTCGGTCTGCTGATGGAACGGCCGGGCTACGGCTATGACCTCGGTCAGCGGATCGAAGACTGGCTTGCGTTCCTCGGCCTGTCGGAGAACGCCGTCTACCGGATACTCGACCGTCTCGAAGACGACGGATGGATCGTCGAGGTCGGCGAGCGGAGAGTCGGGCGTACGCGCCGTGGTGCCGCTCGCGTCATGTACGGCCCGACGCGCGAAGGCGCAGAGCAGTTCCGCGAGTGGGTGACTCGGCCGAGCGAGCGCGCCGATCTGAGAGACGAGTTGCGCGCGAAGCTGCTGCTGACCGATCCAGCGGATCTCCCCGAGCTGCTCGCGGCCGTCGAGCGGCAGGCGGCCGAGTGCCTCGCCGAGCTGGCCGGCCTCCGACGGCCGGTCCTCGCCGCAGCATCGCGGCCCGACGTGCCCTGGGCAAACGCCGCTGCGATGCTGGTGGACGACTTCGCGACCCGCTGGCTCCAGTGCCTCGTCGACTGGCTCGACGACGTCTGTGTCGTGCTGGAGGACCGCATCGAGCGCGCTGAGCCGGAGCCGCAGCCGTGACCGACCCGGTGCTGAAGCTCGACAACGTCACGAAGTCGTACTGGCGCGGGACGCGAGAGCTGAAGGTCCTCCGCTCGATCTCGCTCGAAGTCGGTCCCGGCGAGCTGTTCGCCGTCTATGGGCAGCGCGGCGCAGGCAAGACGACGCTGCTGCGGATGGCGGCCGGCTTCGAACCGCCCGACGATGGGCGCGTGATGCTGGGCGACCGAGACCTCGCGCAGGTGTCGCACAACGCCCTCGCAAAGCTGCACCGAGCGTCGATCGCCTGGGTGGACAGAGCCGGCCAGCAGAGCCGCGAACTGGACGTGCAGACATACGTCGCGTTGCCGATGTACCGCTCGCACGGACCGAAGGAGGCCCAGCGTCGCGCGCACGCGACGCTGGAGCGAGTCGGGGCGGCAGACGTCGCCGCGGAGCGCTGGGAGAGCCTCTCGGACACGTCGCGCACGCTCGTGTCGATCGCACACGCGCTGATCCGGCAACCGCGGCTGCTGCTGATCGACGATCCCGCCGGCGGTCTCAACGTCATCGATCGCGAGCGCGTCGCCGGCCTGCTGCGCTCAGCCGCAGAAGACGACGGCTGCGCAGTGCTCACGGTCGTCCCCGACTTCCCCTCGATGCACCACGCGCACGAAGTGCGCTCGCTCAGCCGCGGACGTCTCGTAGTTCCCGCCGAGCGGCCGAAGCACGGCGACGGCGCATCCGGTGGAACGGTGGTCGAGTTCCCCGGCAGCGAGCGGTCGGCCTGAGTGCTTGAGCTGCGCCAGCTCGCAAAACGCTATCCCGGCGGCGGAGGCGATGTCGTGCGAGCGCTCGACGGCGCTTCCCTCGACGTAGCTCGCGGCGATCTCGTCGCGCTCTACGGCCCCAGCGGCTCCGGCAAGACCACGCTCCTGAGCGTCGTCGCCGCGCTCCTCAAGCCTGACAGCGGCGACGTGCGCGTCGACGGCGTCGACGTGACCGGCTTCAGCGCTCGCGACGCGGCGCGCTACCGGCAGCGCGACCTCGGCTACATCAGCCAATCGCTCGATCTCCTGCCCGGGGTTCCCGCGATCGACAACGCGGCGCTCAAGCTCATAGGCGAGCGGCTCGGGGTGCGGGAAGCGCACAGACGGGTCACGCCGCTCTTGGAGCGCCTCGGCCTCGGTGAGCGGATGAGGCACCGGCCTGAGCAGTTGTCGACCGGTGAGCGCCAGCGGATCCTGATCGCGCGCGCTCTCTCGACCGGTCCGAAGCTCGTCCTCGCGGACGAGCCGACCGGCAGCCTCGACACCGAGCGCAGCCGCTCCGTGCTCGCCCTGCTCACAGAGATCTGCGCTGAGCGGCAGGTCGCGATGCTGCTCGCCACCCACGATCCGCAGGCCGCCGGATTCGCGACGCACGTCCATGCGCTGCGTGACGGCCGGATCGTCGCCCACGACCCCGCGCGCGACCTGCTCGTCGCGCGAGACCACCAGCCCGGCTGACCGTGCGCCCGCTCGCGCTGCTCCACTTCTACCGCGTGCGCCTGCGATCCCGGTTGGTGCAGGAGCTGCTCGCGCTCGCCGGCATCGCCGTCGGCGTCGCGCTCGTCTTCTCGGCGCTCGTCGCCAACACGAGCCTGACCGGCTCGGTCGAGCAGCTCGCGAGCGGCATCGTCGGCCAGACGAGATTCCAGCTCTCGGCGCGTGGACCGGGCGGCTTCGACGAGACGACGCTCCGCGAGGTCGTCGCGATCGACGGCGTGCGCGCCGCAGCACCGATCCTCGAGGCCGACGCGAACGTGATCGGCCCGGACGGCCGCCAGCCGGTCACGCTCGTCGGCGGCGATCCGCGCTTCGCCGAGTTCGGCGGCGTGCTGCTGCGCAACTTCACCGCCGAGGAGCTGGCGAGACAACGTGCCGTCGCCCTCCCGGAGCCGATGGCCGAGCGGCTCGGCGTCGGTCTCTACCAACCGGTCCGGGTCGAGACCGGCGCGTCGACCACGACGATTCCGCTCGGAGCGGAGCTGGAACGCAAGGAGATCGGGCCGCTCGTCCACAGCCCGGTCGCGATCATGCCGATCGCGCTGGCACAGGAGATCACCGGCATGCCCGGCAAGATCTCCCGGATCTACGTCGCGCCGCAGCCGGGGCGCGACGCGGACGTGGAGGCAGCCCTCGAACGGATCGCAGGCGACCGTCTCAACGTCCGTCCGGCCCTCTTCGACGTCGAGGTGTTCGACCAGGCGGCGTACCCGACGAGCCAGTCGACGGCGATGTTCTCGATCTTCTCCGCGCTCGTCGGGTTCCTCTTCGCCTTCACCGCCGTGCTGCTGACGGTGCCGCAGCGGCGGCGCCTCGTCGCCGACCTGCGCCTGTCCGGCTACGAGCCATGGGCGCAGATCCAAGTGCTCCTCTTCGACGCGCTCATGCTCGGCATCGTGGGCTCGGCCATCGGCCTGGCGCTCGGAGACCAGCTCTCACGTCACCTCTTCGGCGCCGTTCCGGGATACCTCGCCTACGCCTTCCCGATCGGCAGCCAGCGCATCGTCACGGCGGAATCGATCGCCCTGGCCGCCGGCGCCGGAATCGTCGCCGCGTGCCTGGCCGTGCTGGCTCCGCTGCGAGATGTGCTCGCGCGCCACGTCGCCGCCGGGGACCCGACGAGCGAGAACACGCTGAGCCGCCGCCTGGCCGTCACCGCCGGCCTCGCGCTGCTCGCCGCCTCGGCGGTCGTCGTCGTCGCGGTCCCGGACGCGGCGCTCGCCGGCCTCTTCGCGCTCACCTTCTCGCTGCTGCTGCTGATCCCGGCGCTGATGCGCCTGACGACCGCGATCTTCGAGGCGGTGACCCGCCGGCTCCGATCGCCCGTCCCGGTCCTCGCGGCGCTGGAAGTGCGCTCGGGGTTGGCGAAGACGCGGACGATCGCGCTCGCGGCGACGGGTGCCGTCGCCGTCTTCGCAACGGTCTCGATCGGCGGCGCCCACGCGGACCTCGAACGTGGCCTGGACGGCGCCGCAGCGGAGGTCGACGCCAACGCGGCGGTCTGGGTGACGCTGCGCGGGACTTCGAGCGCGTTCGCGGTCGGCCCGTTCGAGCTGACCACACGAGCGCGGAGCGCCGTCGAGGCGGTCCCCGGCGTCGCAGCCGTCGGCGAGTACCGCGGGAGCTTCCTCGACGTGGACGACCGTCGCGTCTGGGTCCAGGCGCCGCCGAGAACCGCTCCGCTGCCGATCCCGCCGGCTCAGCTCCGCGAAGGCGACATCGAGCAGGCGACCAGACGGCTGCGCGACGGCGGCTGGGTCGTGCTCTCCGCTGCGATCGCAGACCTGCTCGACGCGCACGTAGGCGGCTCCGTCACGCTCCCGACACCGGTGCCCACCCCGTTCAGGGTCGCCGGGATCTCGACCAACATCGGATGGCCGTCCGGCTCCATCCTGCTCAACGCCGACGACTACGCAACCGCATGGGGCAGCACCGCCCCGAGCGCGCTCCACATCCAGCTCGACCCCGGTGCGTCCGCGCCGGCCGTCGCCGACGGCGTGCGCACCGCGCTCGCCGGCCACATACCCGCCGACGTCGAGACCGAGAGCGAACGGGTCGCCCGCCACGAGGCGTCGACACGCGACGGCCTGGCCCGGCTGTCGCAGATATCCGCGCTCGTCCTGATCTCCGCCATGCTCGCAATGGCCGCGGCCATGGGCGGCATGATCTGGCAGCGCCGACCCGCCATCGCCGGCCTCAAGGTCCACGGCTTCACCGCGGGCGAGCTGTGGCGCGCGCTGCTCGTCGAAAGCAGCATCCTGCTCGGCACCGGCTGCCTGATCGGCGCCGCCTTCGGCCTCTACGGCCAAGTGCTCCTCAGCCGCGCGCTGGAGACGATCACGGGCTTCCCGGTCGTCTACTCGACTGCCGGCCTCGTCGCAGCCGGCATCCTCGCGATCGTCACCGTCGTCGCCGTCGCGATGCTCGCAATCCCCGGCTGGCTCGCCGTCCGCGTGCGCCCGACGCCGAGCGCGGCGCTGTGAGATCGCGCTTCGGGCGCCGATCCGCGGCGCGGATCTGGGTGCTGCCGCATCCAAGCGCGTCCACAGGCCGTTGGCGTTCGGTCCACGGATCGGCGCTCAGGCGCGGCTCGGCTGGCCGGCGCTCGAAAGGGCCCGCGACGACAGCAGCCCGTCGTTCCAGTCGTCGACGAGCGTCGCGACGGTCTCCTGCGAGCAGCCCTTGTTCGTGCCGATGAAGCCGGTCGGCCCGCGCTTGATCCAGCCGACGACGTAGGTGCCGGGGAGGCCGGCGCCCGTGGCGCGGTCGGCGACGCGGCCGTCGTCGTTGGGGACGGTGCCGGTCGCGGCGTCGAACGGCAGGCCGGCGACCGGCATGCCGCGGTAGCCGATCGAGCTGACGAGCAGGCCGGCGTCGATCGTCTCCGTCTCGCCGGTCGCGGTGACGGTCCCGTCCGGCGCGACGGCCGTGCGCTCGAAGACGACGGCCGCGACGCCGCCGCGCTC
>JAEXXR010000348.1 GCA_023405705.1 Actinomycetes bacterium | reverse complement strand
CGGCCGACCCCGCCGCGGCCGCACCCGCCGAGGCGAGCGCCGGCGCCCGCGTCGGCGCGCTGCTGATCTCGCAGCGCACGCCGTCGGGCAGGGTCGACGCGACCCGGGCCGACGCCTTCACGCTGCTGCGCACGCTGCAGACGATCTTCGACCTCGACCCGCTCGGCGACGACGACGCCAGCGACGCCAGACCGCTGCCGAAGCGGCTCTTCTCAACCGCCCGGTGAGCGCCGGGACCACCCGCCGCCGCGCCAGCCGTCCACCGCCGCCCCGAGCGATGAGTTTCGCGCCGGTCGCCGGTCTGCTTCTCCAGACCGGACGACCACACGCCAGGAGACCACCATGGCCGCGACCTACACCTTCGACGTCTTCAGCACTCTCGACGGCTTCGCCTCCTACAGCGGCGGCGACTGGGGCGGCTACTGGGGCAAGCAGGGCCCCGAGTTCCTCGCCCACCGCTCCGCGACGCTCTCAGAGGAGCAGCGGCTGGTCCTCGGCGCCGACACCCTCCGGCAGTTCATGGAGATGATCGGCCCGAGCGCCATGCGCGACGACGAGATCGACCCGACCAACAAGCGGATGCGCGACCTGCCGGCAACGGTCGTGTCGAGCACGCTGCAGGCGCCGGTCGACTGGCCGGACGCGACGATCGTCAGCGGCGACGCCGCCGAGATCGTCGCCCGGCTCAAGCAGGAGTCGGCGGTGCCGCTGCGCTCTCACGGCAGCCTGTCTCTGAACCGCGCGCTGATGGCCGCCGGCCTCGTCGACCGCGTCCAGCTGACGGTCTTCCCGGCGCTGACCGGCCAGACGGGAGCGGAGCGGATCTTCGAGGGCGCAGCCGACTTCGACCTGGAGCTGATCTCCAGCAGAACGTTCGACGGCAGAATCCTGGAGCTCGTCTACCGCCCCACCCTGCGCGCCTGAGCGGGCACGGAGCAGATTGCCCCGCGCGACGTCGGCGCGGGACCGCCCGCGGCCGTCGTCAGAGCGTGAGCGCCCCGCGGACGACGAGCGCGACGCCGACGACCGACGACGCCACCAGCAGCACCTCGCGCGCATGCGCCCGCGCCCAGCGCTCGACCGCTCCGACGACGGCGATCGCCGCAGCGGGCCGGACGATGCAGGCCGCCAATGCGACGATCGGCAGCGCGAACCAGATCAGGTTGTACGTGAGCAGCGCGAGCAGCCCGCTCGGCAGCCCCGGGTTGTGGGCGACGATCACGTTCAACGCGATCAGGTAGAACAGCCCCGGGAAGTGGGTCAGCGGGCCGGCGAGCGCGGCGGTCCGCAGCGTGAGGTGGCGGTCGAGGAGCGACCTGTGACCGGCGCCGACGCGGGGACTGTCGCCGTCGTCGCCCGCGCGGACGCGGCCGGTCAGCAGCGCCAGGCAGAAGGCGAGCGCGACGACGCCGCCGAGGATGTCGGCGATGCCCTTCGTCCGGTCGGCGCCGGCCTGTATGTGGATGCCGTGGAAGGCGAAGACGACGAGCAGCCCGAAGCCGACCGTGAACGCCAGCCCGGCCCCGACGTACGCCCCCATCAGCGCCCGCCGCGCGTCGCGCGACAGCAGCGCGCCGACGGCGGCGAGGCTCGCGGGCCGGATCGTGCTGGCCAGCGCGAGCACGAGGATTTCGATGATCACGCGACCGCCGCCATGCCGCGATTATCTACGTCCGCATCGAGTTCGGACACCCCGCCCTCAGAGCCGACCCCGACGAGCGCCGGCGGCAGGCGGCTTCACGTCCAGCAGCCGGCTTCCGCGGCGATGAACTCCTGGATCGAGCGGGGCCGTCTGCCGGTCAGCTGCTGAACGGTCGGCGTCACGTCGCCGAAGCCGCCGTCGCGCACCCGAGCGAGCAGGTCTTCCACGATGTCGTGGACGAACTGCTCCTGGCGGGTCGTGCCGGGGGCGCTCGGCGACGGCTCGGTCGCGACGACGGTGCGTCCGGTCCGGCGCGACAGCTCGGCGGCGACCTCGGCGGTCGTCGCCGATGCAGGTCCGGTGAGCGTGAGGTGGGCGCCGCGATGCTCGTCGGGGTCGCGCAGCACCGCGACGACGACCGCCGCGATGTCGCGTGCGTCGATCCATGCGATGCCCGCGTCCGGCGGCAGGCTGAGGGTGCCGGCCTTGACCTCGTCGTAGTGGAAGTGCGGGTCGGTCAGGACCTGGTGGAACCAGCTGGGGCGCAGCACGGTCCAGCGCACGGCCGCGTCGCGGAACGCGTCCTCGACGCGGCGCGCCCAATGGTCGGGCCGGAGTGCGTCGACGCCCTGCTCGGAGAGCAGGACGACGTGCGCCCCGCCGGCGAGCCGGGTGAACGCCTCGACCAGCTCGGGGGCGTCGGGACGGTCCGGACGCACCAGCCAGACCCCGTCGACCCCGTCGAGCGCGGGACCCCAGGACGAGCGATCGGACCAGTCGAAGCGCGTCGGCTCGAGCCCTGCCGCGGGCGCGACCTTCGCGGGGTCGGAGGAGCCGGCGCGCACGACGACGCCCGGCGCGCCGCGCAGCAGGGCGGTGACCTCGCGCCCGGTCTTGCCGCGTGCCCCGGTCACGAGCACCTGCCCGCTCATGCCGTCGTCCCCGAGGCGTCGCCGCGGCGCGTCGGGCCGCTGTCGTTGCCGGTCATCGAACGATCTCCTTTTACTTGAGTGCCTCAAGCACTATGGCAAATCTACTGGAGGTACTCAAGTATTTTGCTAGGATCGCCCCGTGCCCCTGCCGTCCGGACCGGTCGCCTCCGCCGAGGCGGTCGAGCGCGCGATGTTCGACTTCGTCGACGCCTACGACCAGGCGTTCACCAGCGCCGCCGAGCGGCATCGGCTCACGGCCACGCAGGCATGCGTGCTCGGCCGGCTCGACACCCCCTGGAGCATGGGCGCGCTCGCGACCGAGCTGGGCTGCGACGCCTCGAACGTCACCCAGATCGTCGCGAAGCTCGAACGGCGCGGGCTGGCCGAACGCCGCCCGAACCCGGCCGACGGCCGCTCGCGCCTGATCGCCCGGACCGACCTCGGCGACGAAACCTACGCCGCCTTCGAGACGACGTTCCAGTTCGCCCGCGCCGCGACCGCCAGACTCACCCCCGGCGAACGCGAGCAGCTGACGGCGCTGCTGCTCAAGGTCCTCGGCACCGCGCCCTGAGATCGCGCGGCTGCGCGTCAGAACCGCGCTGGTGGCACCGGCGAGGCCGGCGGCGCCACGACGAGCGGGACCGCCGGCAGCCGCTTCCGCCGAGCCAGGCGTTCGACGCGTTCCCCCGCCGCCTCGCCGAGGCAGCGCGGGGGTCAGGACACGCCCGCCGCGACGCGCAGCTCCTCGAGCGCGTGCTGCTCGATCTGCCGCACGCGCTCAGCGCTCAGCCCGAGGCGGCGCCCGATCGTGCGCAGCGTCTGCTCGGGCCCGTCGAGGCCGAAGTGCGCGCGCAGGACCATGCGCTCGCGCGCCTCGAGCCCGCTCAGCAGCACACCGAGGCGGTCGCATTCGAGCCGCGTGAGAACGCGCTCGTATGCGTCCTCGGCGCGCGGGTCGGCGAGCACCGTGCCGACGCGGTGGCGCGCATGGGGCCGGCCGAACGCGGCATCGTCGCCGCGCGACTCGGCCAGCGTGCCCGGCGCCCGCTCGGCGACGATC
>JAEXXR010000489.1 GCA_023405705.1 Actinomycetes bacterium | reverse complement strand
CCGACGCGCTCGTCTCGGGCGGCTCGACCGGCGCCGCACTGGCCGCCGGCCTCTTCAACATCCGCCGCGCCCGCGGCATCTACCGGCCGGCGCTCGCGCTGCCGATGCCGGTCCCGGGCGCGCCCGTGCTGCTGCTCGACGTCGGCGCCAGCCCCGAGGTCCGCCCTGAGCACCTCGTGCAGTTCGCCTTCATGGGCGCCGCCTTCGCGCAGGCCGTCCTCGGCGTCGCCGCGCCCCGCGTCGGCCTGATGTCCAACGGCTCGGAGCCCGGCAAGGGCACGCCGGACGTGATCAGCGCCCACGCCCGCCTCGTCGAGACCGGCGGCAGAATCAACTTCATCGGCAACGTCGAGGGCAACCAGGTGACCGAGGGCGTCGCCGACGTCGTCGTGATGGACGGCTTCACCGGCAACGTCACGCTCAAGCTGATCGAGGGCGTCTCCAGCAAGCTGATGCGGTCGATCAGAGAGACCGCGATGAAGACGCCGCGCGGCCGCCTCGGCGGCCTGCTGCTGCGCCGCCCGCTGAAGGGCCTGCGCGAGACGCTCGACCCCGAGCTGGCCGGCGGCGCCTACATGCTCGGCCTGAGAAGAACCGGCGTCGTCGCCCACGGCCGCTTCACCCGCACCGGCTTCGCGCGCGCGATCGAGGTCGCCGAGCGCGGCGTCAGAGAGGACGTCGTCGGTCGCACGCTGACGGCGCTCGACGCGGCCGGCGCGCTGCGGCAGGCGCCGTCGTCCGACGCCCCGGCTAGCGTCCAGTCGACATGACCCGCGAGGAGATCCTCACCCTCATCCAGACCCACCTCTCCGACGAGCTCGCGATCGAGCCCGGCCGGATCGAGGAGGGGACCCGCTTCCGGGAGGACCTGGAGGCCGACTCGCTGGACCTCTACACGCTCGTGCAGGAGCTGGAGGACACGTACGGCGTGCAGATGTCCGACGAGCAGGCCGCGAGAATCCTGACGGTCGGCCAGGCGATCGACTTCGTGCTGGCCTCTGGGGTCGCGAGCCGCGACTCCGGGAGCTGACGCTGCGCCAGCTCGCCGATCTGCTCGAGGAGCTGCCGGACGATCTCGCCCGGCAGGTCTTCACGCATTCGTCGTGGACCGACCGGCGCTCGGAGTCGTACGAGCGGCTGGCGTTCCTCGGCGACAGCGTGCTCGGGCTCGCCGTCACCACCCATCTGTACCCGCGCCTGGAGGCCGACAGGTTCGGCGCCGGCCGGCTGACGAAGATCCGCGCCCAGGCCGTCTCGGGACGCTCCTGCATGGCGGTCGCGGAGCGGCTCGGCGTGCCGGAGCGGCTGCGCGCCGCGGCGCCTGAGGGCGTCGGCCAGAACGCCGACGCGCTCGTGCGCACCGAGCGCGTGCTCGCCTCCGTGATCGAGGCGGTGATCGGCGCCTGCTACCTGACCAACGGCTACGACGCGACCGCCGTGGCGGTCGTCGAGGCGTTCGAGCCCGAGATCGAGACCGCGCTGGAGCACCCGGTCGACTTCAAGTCGGCGCTGCAGGAGCGGCTCGCCCGTCGCGGCGACGTGGTCGCCTACTCGGTCTCCTCCGAGGAGGGCCCGCCGCACGACCGCATCTTCGAGGTGATCGCCCAGGTCTCCGGCAAGGAGGTCGGCAGCGGCCGCGGTCGCAGCAAGAAGGACGCCGAGCAGGAAGCGGCGCGAACGGCCTTGGACGCGATGGGATCCTAGGAACGGACCGATGCACCTGAAATCGCTCACCCTGAAGGGCTTCAAGTCCTTCCCGGACCGCACGAAGCTCGCCTTCGGCCCGGGCGTGAGCGTCGTCGTCGGACCGAACGGCTCGGGCAAGTCGAACGTCACCGACGCCGTGCTGTGGGCGATGGGCGAGCAGTCGCCGCTGGCGATCCGCGGCCAGTCGATGCAGGACGTGATCTTCGGCGGCGGCCACGGCCGCAAGGCGAGCCAGAGCGCCGAGGTCGAGCTGGTGCTCGACAATTCCGACGGCACGCTGGAGATGGAGTTCGCGGAGGTCTCGATCCTGCGCAGGCTCGACCGCAACGGCGACGGCGAGTACCGCCTCAACGGCGCCCGCTGCCGCCTCGCGGACGTGCTGGAGGTGCTGTCGGACACGGGCCTGGGCAAGGAGTCGCACTCGGTCATCTCGCAGGGCCGCGTCGAGGCGATCGTCACCTCCAAGCCGAAGGACCGCCGCCTGCTGATCGAGGAGGCGGCCGGCCTCGGCAAGCACCGCAAGCGCCGCCGCCGCGCGCAGCTGAAGCTCGCCAGGACGCAGGACAACCTCGACCGCGCGCTCGACGTCGAGCGGGAGGCGCGCTCGCGCCTGCGGCCGCTGAAGCGGCAGGCCGAGGCGGCCGAGCTGCACGAGCGGCTGGAGCGCCAGATGGTCGAGGCGCGCTGGGAGCTGGGCCGCGACGCCGTGCGCGCGACGCGCCTGGAGCTGGCGCAGGCCGAGGAGGCGGTCAAGGCCGCCCGCACCCGCCGCGACGAGGCCGAGCAGGCGCTCGCCGGGGTCGCGAGACGGCGCGAGGAGGCCGAGCAGGCGCTCCAGCAGCGCGGCGAGCAGCGCGAGGAGCTGTCGGGCCGCGCCTACCGCGCCCGTGCCGCCAACGAGCGCGTCGGGATGCGGCTGGAGTCGATCCGCGCGACCGCCGCGTCACTGGCCGAGCGGATCGTCCGCCACGAGGCCGAGCTGAGCGCGCTGCGGGAGCAGGCGGCGGCCGACGTCGCCGATCCCGAGGCGGAGAGACGGGTCGCCGCGCTCCACGCCGAGCTGGCCGAGCTGGAGCGCGACCGCAGAGCGGCGCTGGAGCGCGAGCTGGCCGAGCTGGAGTCCAGACGGGCCGCCGCCGCCGAGGAGGTCGAGCGGCTGCGCGCGGTCGTCGAGCAGCGCAGGACGGCGCTGCTGG
>JAEXXR010000329.1 GCA_023405705.1 Actinomycetes bacterium | reverse complement strand
GCTACCAGGCCTGCGCGCTGCCGCAGTGCGGGCAGCCGACGCTGGTGGAGACCGCGGCGTGGAAGACGTAGCCGCAATGACAGTGGTAGAGCGCGGTGTCGTCGATGCGGTCGGCCGTCCGCTCGCGGTCGCGCTCTCGCGCGGCTGCGGGCGACTCGGCCATCAGCACCGGTGCGATCGCCGCGATCGCCTGCTCATCGCCGCGCCCCGTCCATGAGCGCCTGCTGATGCGGTGGTGGAGTTGCACGATCATGGGTGTTAACAACAGGATCGGATGGAGGTTTCGCGGTATTGAGCGCAAAACCTCGTGTCCGGACGTCTCGGCGCCCGCGGCGGTCGCCGCACGGCCCCGTCCGGGCGCGTGAACGTGACGCCGGCGTCAGCGCACCGTGGTGAGATCGCCGCGTCTGAGATACTGGCCTCTCGATGGACCCCAGCCGCAAACGCCGCATTCGCCTCGTCGTCGCCGCGACCGCCGCGCTGCTGCTCGCGAGCGCTCTGATCTGGACCAGCTTCAGCGCCGGCAGCGACGAGAAGACCGCTGGGCAGCTCCTGGAGAGCGCCAGAGCGGGCGAGACCTACACGCTCGCCGGCACCGTCGCGCCGAGATCGGTCGTGCGCGAGGACGGCGTCCTGTGGTTCCGGATCCTCGATCCGCACAGAAGAGTCTCCGCGAGAGTCCGCTACACCGGCCTGGTGCCCGACCCCTTCCGCGAGGGCCGCGGCGTGATGGTCAAGGTGCAGCTGGGCAAAGGCGGTCTGAAGGACAGCTCCAGCACCGTCTTCGTCGCCGAGAAGGACTCGATGGTCACGAAGTGCCCGTCGAAGTTCCAGGTCGCGCCGGACGAGCTGCCGAGAGGCGCTCCCGAGGACCTGCTGAGAGCGGCGCCCTCCACCTGATGCGCAGCGCCGCCGCACAGGAGCGCTGACGCGATGGCCACCGTCGGCCGCGCGCTGCTGATCCTCGCCTTCGCGCTCGCGCTCTACGGCGTCGCGGCGTCGCTGTACGGCTGGCGCGCCAACCAGCGCGCCTGGGTCACCTCCGGCCGCCGCGCGATCTACGCGCTCGCAGGGGTCCTCACGATCGCCTTCGCGATCCTCGAGGTCGCCTTCCTGCGCTCGGACTTCTCGATCGCGCTGGTCGCCTCGCACTCCAGCACGACGACGCCGACCTTCTACAAGGCGACGGCCGTCTGGTCCTCGCAGGAGGGCTCGCTGCTGCTGTGGGTGTGGCTGCTGGCGCTGTGGTCGAGCCTCGTGCTGTTCCTCACGCGCCGCTCGCTGCGCCAGATCGCGCCGGTCGCGCAGGCCGTCCTGTTCGGCTTCTGCACGTTCTTCCTGATGCTGATCATCTTCTGGGAGAGCCCGTTCGCGACGCTCGCGACGGTCCCGGCGGAGGGCACCGGCCTCAACCCGCTGCTGCGCCACCCGGCGATGATGTTCCACCCGCCGGCGCTCTACTCCGGCTACACGCTCTTCACGATCCCGTTCGCCTTCGCGGTCGGCGCGCTCGTCACCAACCGGATCAACAGCGAGTGGATCCAGGGGACGCGCCGCTTCGCGCTCGCCGCCTGGCTGTTCCTCGGGATCGGGATCGTGCTCGGCGCCCGCTGGTCGTACACCGAGCTCGGCTGGGGCGGCTACTGGGCGTGGGACCCGGTCGAGAACGCGTCGCTGATGCCGTGGCTGACCGGCACGGCGTTCATCCACTCGATCATGATCCAAGAGAAGCGCGGGATGCTGAAGGTCTGGAACGCCTCGCTGATCCTCGCGACCGGCACGCTGGCGATCATGGGCACCTTCCTCGTCCGCTCGGGGATCCTCGACTCGATCCACGCCTTCGGCGCCTCGACCCTCGGCAAGCCGTTCCTGGTGCTGATCGTCGTGATGATCAGCGGCTCGATCGCGCTCGTGCTGTGGCGCCGCAGCGCGCTCAAGTCCGAGCACTCGCTCGACTCGCTGCTGTCGCGCGAGGCCGCCTTCATCCTCCAGAACATCGTGCTCGTCGCGATGTGCTTCGTGATCTTCTGGGGCACCTTCTTCCCGCTGATCTCCGAGGCGGTGACCGGCACGAAGGCGTCGGTCGGCCCGCCGTGGTTCGACCGCTACATCACGCCGGTCGCGTTCGTGCTCGTCGCGCTGATCGGGATCGGCCCGCTGATCTCCTGGCGCCGCGCGACGGCCGCCAACCTGCGCCGCAACTTCGTCATCCCGCTCGGGGCGATGGTCGTCTGCTTCGTCGGGCTGCTGTTCGTCTCGGGCACGACCGAGGAGCCGAAGGCGCTCTTCTTCGTCCCGCTCGTCGCGTTCGTGCTCGCCGGCGTGCTGCAGGAGCTGTGGCGCGGCACGGTCGCCCGCCGCGCGATGTCGAAGGAGCCGCCGCCGGTCGCCTTCCTGTCGCTGATCCGCCGCAACCGCCGGCGCTACGGCGGCTACATCGTCCACGCCGGCTTCGCGATCCTGCTGTTCGGCGTCGCGGTCTCCTCCTCGTTCGAGCACAGCAAGGACGTCGCGCTGAGACCGGGGCAGAGCGCGCAGATCAACGGCTTCACGGTCAGATACGCGAGAGCGTGGGCGGAGCCGCTGCCGGAGAAGATCGTCTTCGGCGCGACGCTCGACGTCTCCAAGGACGGCAGACACGTCGCGGCGCTGAGAACCTCGCGCGGCTTCTACCCCTCGCAGGACCCGACGCTCGGCATCCTCGGCCGCTTCTTCATGGGCGAGGCCGAGAGCGAGGTCGGGCTGCGCGCCGGCCTCGGCCGCGACATCTGGGCGGTGATCAACCCCGACCTGCTCCCGATGCAGCCGATCATCGAGGAGGGCAACAGAACGTTCAGAGCGGCGATGGAGTCGGCGCTGGGCGACGGGAACCCCGACCAGAGAGCGATCGACCAGCTGTTCGTCCTGCGCGACGAGGCGGTCGCCGGCCTCACCAACCAGTGGGTCAGAAGACCGTGGACGGCCGACTTCCGCCTGATCGTCTCGCCGATGGCGACGTGGATCTGGATCGGCGCGATCATCACCTTCTGCGGCGGCGCGATCGCGCTGTGGCCGGCGCCGGCCACCGCCCGCAGCAGAGTCACCGCCACCTACGCCGCCAAGCTCGCGCGCGACCTCGCGCGCTCCTGAGGACCGGGTCTCGATGGAATTCCTCGTGATCGCCGTCGTCCTGCTCGCCGTCGTCGCGATCGTCGCCTCGCCGCTGCGGGCCGGCAACGCCGAGGAGGTCGAGCGGCGCGAGAACGCCGAGCTGGCCGACCTCGAGGCGGCCAAGGAGGCGAAGTACCGCGAGATCCGCGACGCCGAGATGGACTTCCGCACCGGCAAGCTCGACGCCGCCGACCACAAGGCGCTCGACCGTCAGCTGCGCGCCGAGGCGATCCAGCTGCTGCGCCGGATCGACGCCCTCAAGGGCCAGCGCGACGAGCAGGCGAGAGCCGCCTGGGCCGAGACGCCCGAGGCTCCCGCGCGCCCCGACGCGCCGGTCGGGTAGGATGGCGCGAGCATGTACACGCTGCTTTCGATACTCCAGGTCTTCATCGCCGTCGTGATGGTCCTGCTGATCCTGATGCACTCGGGCAGAGACACCGGTCTCTCGGGTGCGTTCGGCGTCGGCACCGGATCGGGCCCCTTCGGCGGCGGATCGCTCGTCGAGCGCAACCTCAACCGCTGGACCATAGGGTTCGCGATTGTGTTCGTGCTCAACACGATCGTCCTGATCCGCATAGGCTGAGCGCAGGCTCGCCGCGATCTCGAGAAGCCCCGCCCCGGCGGGGCTTTCGTCGTTTCGGAGAGGGTCGCCGGGGCTGCGCGCGGGCGGGGGCTCCGCGCTCTTGCGCCCACGGCCGGTGGCGTCGCGCGGTGAGCCGGGACCTCCCCGATGCGAGCGGGGAGGGCGCGCCCGAGGATGGGCCGATGCACGCACTCGACCTCCTGCGCGGCGGCTGGGCAGCTCGTCTCACCGTCCTCGCGGCGGCCGCCGTCGCCGCTGCGGCCGCGACCGCGGGGCCGGCCTCGGCGACGATGCTCGTCTACCGCGACGGCAACGACGTCTGGGCCGCCTCGCCCGACGGCGCGCTGACGCAGCGCGTCACGAGCGACGGCAGCGACAGCGCCTACTACGCCTACCCGTCGGCCGACGACGCCGGCACGATCACGGCGATCAAGGGCTCCTCGACGACGCGCGTGATCTGGGTGCTGGCGCGCGGCGCCGCCCAGCCGACCGTCAACGCTATGCCGTGGAAGTCCGGCGGCTGGCCGAACATCGGCCCGCTGTCGGCGCGCGTCAACGCCTCCGGCGGCTCGCTCGCCTACACCTACCACCTCAACCACGGCCCGTTCTCCGGCTATCCGAACGGCGGCCTGGAGACGCGCTACGCGATCGTGCCGCCGGCCAGCCCCGGCAGCCCGACGCAGCCGGCGGTCGACCAGCCGGCGCAGACCAACCCGACCTGGTTCGGCAACCGGCTCGTCACCGCCCGCGGCGGGTCGATCTACTTCGAGACCCAGCCGCTGCAGCACACCAGCTGGCTCAGCGACCCGAACAACCCGAACCTGATCGCGGCCGAGGTCGACCGCGCCGGGCGGCGCGTCATGGTGCTGCGCGGCGACGGCCGCGTCGTGATCGCCGGCTGGCAGGGGACGGTCGGCTCGACGGCCGGGACGGTCACGTCGCAGTGCCTGCTGGCGGCGACCGGGATCGAGTCGGCGGCGCTGTCGCCCGACGGGACGCAGGTCGCCTGGAGCGGGCCGAGCGGCCTCTACGTCGCGTCGGTCAGCGCCGTCACCGCGACGAGCTGCCCGCTCTCCGGCACGGTGCGGCTGTCGGCGACGGGTAGGACGCCGTCGTTCTCGGCGGCGACGCTGCCGGCGCCGCAGGAGCCGGGCAGAAGAGATCCGCAGGAGCCCAGAGATCCCGCCGACCCGAGAGATCCGGTCGATCCGAGAGATCCCGGCGACCCGGTCGATCCCGGCGACCCGGGAGACCCGGTCGACCCGGGAGATCCCGGTGACCCGGTCGATCCCGGCAGAGGCGGCGGGCAGGGCGGCGGCGACCCCGGCGACGGGCAGAGAGACCAGGGCGGGAC
>JAEXXR010000302.1 GCA_023405705.1 Actinomycetes bacterium | reverse complement strand
GTCGCGAAGTCATGCCGCTGCGCGTCGGCGACGAGGAAGCGCGCGCGGGAGCGTTCGCGCTCAGCCCGCTCGCGCGCGGCGGCGACCATCGGCTCGGAGATGTCGGCGCCGAGCGCGGTGCCGTCGTCGCCAACCTCGCGGGCGAACGCGACGGTCGTCGCGCCGGTGCCGCAGCCGACGTCGAGCACGCGGCGGGCGCCGATCTCGCGCACCTGCTCGACCAGCACCTGCCCGAGCGGCGCCAGCAGCCCGTCGAGCAGCTCCTGCATCTCGACCCACGCGTTCCCGGACCGCCCCCGCCACGGCGGCGACACGCCCGTGCCAGCCTCGCTCATCCTCTGATCCTTCCCCGCGTCGTCGTGAGTGGCCACTTCTCCCCGCTATGCGGTGAAAAGTGGCCGGTCATCGCGGCAGCGCTAGCTGGAGACCTTGTCGCGCGCGCGCTGGCGGGCCAGCTTGACGCGGGAGGTCTGGTCGAGCGCGACCTTGCGCAGGCGCACGGCGGCCGGGGTGACCTCGACGCACTCGTCCTCGCGCACGAACTCCAGCGCCTGGTCGAGCGAGAGGATCCGCGGCGGCACGAGGCGCTCCAGCTCGTCGGCGGTCGAGGAGCGGATGTTGTTGAGCTTCTTCTCGCGGACGGCGTTGACGTCGAGGTCCTCGGAGCGGGCGTTCTCGCCGACGATCATGCCCTCGTAGACCTCGGTGCCGGGGCCGACGAAGAGGATCCCGCGCTCCTGCAGCGAGAACAGCGCGAAGGAGGCGACTCTGCCGGAGCGGTCGGCGACCAGCGAGCCCGACGGGCGGGTGCGGATCTCGCCGTGCCACGGCTCCCAGCCCTCGAAGACGTGGTTGATGATGCCGGTGCCGCGCGTCTCGGTGAGGAACTCGGTGCGGAAGCCGATCAGGCCGCGCGCCGGCACGATGTAGTCCATGCGGACCCAGCCGGTGCCGTGGTTGATCATCTGCTCCATGCGGCCTCTGCGCAGCGCCAGCAGCTGCGTGACGACCCCGACGTACTCCTCCGGGATGTCGATCGTCATCCGCTCCATCGGCTCGCTCAGCTTGCCGTCGATCTCCTTCGTGACGACCTGCGGCTTGCCGACCGTCATCTCGTAGCCCTCGCGGCGCATCAGCTCGACGAGCACGGCCAGCTGCAGCTCGCCGCGGCCCTGGACCTCCCAGGTGTCCGGGCGCTCGGTCGGCAGCACGCGCAGCGAGACGTTGCCGACCAGCTCGGCGTCGAGGCGGCCCTTGATCAGGCGGGCGGTGACCTTCGTGCCCTTCTCCTGCCCGGCCAGCGGCGAGTTGTTGACGCCGATCGTGACCGACAGCGACGGGTCGTCGACGTGGATCACCGGCAGCGGGCGCGGGTCCTCGGGGTCGGCGAGCGTCTCGCCGATCGTGACCTCGGCGAGGCCGGCGATCGCGATGATCTCGCCGGGACCGGCCTCCTGCGCCTCGACGCGCTCCAGCGCCTCGGTGATGAAGAGGTCGGAGACTCTGACCCGCTCGATCGAGCCGTCGGTGCGGCACCAGGAGATCTGCTGCCCGCGTCTGATCACGCCGTGGCGCACGCGCGCCAGCGCGATGCGGCCGAGGTACGGCGAGGAGTCGAGGTTGGTCACCAGCGCCTGGAGCGGGTGGTCCTCGTCGTAGGCGGGCGCCGGGATGTGGTCGACGATCAGGTCGAGCAGCGGTCTGAGGTCTCTGCCGTCGACCGGGTCGTCCGGGTCGTAGTCGATCGACGCCCAGCCGTCCTTGCCGTTGCAGTAGACGATCGGGAACTCGATCTGCGACTCGTCGGCGCCGACGTCGAGGAACAGCTCGTAGACCTCGTCGATCACCTCCTTGATGCGGGCGTCGGGGCGGTCGACCTTGTTGACGACGAGGATCACCGGCAGGTCGGCCTCGAGCGCCTTGCGCAGCACGAAGCGGGTCTGCGGCAGCGGGCCCTCGGAGGAGTCGACCAGCAGCAGGACGCCGTCGACCATCGTCAGGCCGCGCTCGACCTCGCCGCCGAAGTCGGCGTGGCCGGGGGTGTCGATGATGTTGACCTTGACGTCGCCGTACTGGACGGCGGTGTTCTTCGCGAGGATCGTGATGCCCTTCTCGCGCTCGAGGTCCATCGAGTCCATGACGCGCTCTGCAACGTCCTGGTTGGCGCGGAAGGCGCCCGACTGCCACAGGAGCTTGTCGACGAGCGTCGTCTTCCCGTGGTCGACGTGGGCGACGATCGCGACGTTGCGGAGATCATTTCGAGTAGCCATGGCGACCGGCCAGGATAGAGACTGCCGCGGTCTGCGCGCAGACCGCCCCGTGTTGGCGGACTCTGCGGCGGGCACCGTAGGAGCGATCCCTGGCCTCTCCTCAAGGGTTCAGAACGACGGTTGCGCGCCCCGGTCCCTCCCATGTGGCCGGGGTGCCGGCCGAACGTCAGGAGGGCGGGATCGGCAGCGGAGGCGGTTGCGACGCCTTCGCGCACGTGCGGCGCTTCGACGACAGCGCCGCGTCGCGCTGAGAGCGCAGCCGCCGCAGCTCGCGGCGGGCCGCTCGCCGACGTGCCGCCGGGCCGCGCTTCGCGGCCTTGGCGG
>JAEXXR010000287.1 GCA_023405705.1 Actinomycetes bacterium | reverse complement strand
GGCCCTGCTCGTCGAGGCCGGGCGGCACGACGAGCGCGAGGTAGGCCTCGCCGGGGTCGGCACCCATCGCGGCGACGTCGGAGAGCGCGCCGGCGAGGGCGCGGTGGCCGACGTCGGCGAGCGAGGCGAAGCCGCCGGGGCCGGCGTGGCGGAAGTGGACGCCGTCGACCATCGTGTCGACGGAGGTGACGGCGAACGGCCGCGCGCGCACGACAGCGGCGTCGTCGCCGATCCAGCGGACGACGCGCGCATGCTCGTGGGTCAGGATCTCGCTCAGCGCCTCGATCAGCGCGAGCTCCCGCATGTCAGACCCGCCCGAGGCGGCGGCTCAGGCCGCGCCCGGCCACCGGCTCAGCGGTGGCGGTAGACGATGCGAGCGCGGTCGAGGTCGTACGGCGACAGCTCGACGCGCACGCGGTCGCCGGGCAGGATGCGGATGCGGAAGCGGCGCATCTTGCCGGCCACGTGGCCGAGGACGAGATGCCCGTTGTCGAGTCTCACGCGGAACATGGCGTTCGGCAGGGCCTCGACGACCTCGCCTTCGAGCTCGACCTTTTCTTCCTTCGACAAACCGTGTCCTATCTGGCGGTTGGTGGGATATGGGCACGCACGTGCGCGAAGCACGCTCGCGCCCATCTGCTAACGGTACCAGCCAGCTCTGGCTGCGGCGAGAGGTCGATCAGCCGGGCGGCGCGGCGCCGCCGTCCTCGGTGCCGCCGCCACCGCCGCCGCCGCCGGCCGGCGGGGACTGTATGTCGGGCTCGCCCTGCGGCGGCCGCGAGTAGGCGTCGCCGCCGGTGCCGCCGTCGGTCGTGCCGCCGCCGGTCGTCCCACCGTCCGTCGACCCGTCGTCGGTCGTGCCGTCGTCGTAGCTCTCGCCCGAGTCGCCGTCGTAGGAGTAGTCGTCCTCGTCGTCGGCCTTGCCGGTGCTGGCGTATCTGCCGAAGAACGCCTGCGACTCGAAGGCGGGTGCCTCGGGCCAGTCGGAGCCGCAGTAGTCGCCCTTGGCGACCGACATGTAGGCGCCCCAGATCGGCGCGGGGAAGGTGCCGCCCTGGACCGACATGCCGTGGACGACCATCGGGGTCGGCGTTCTGTAGCCCATCCAGACGGCGGTCGACAGTCTCGGCGTGAAGCCGACGAACCAGGCGTCCTTGATGTCGGAGGTGGTGCCGGTCTTGCCGCCCGCGGCGCAGCCGATCGAGGCGCTGCGGCCGGTGCCGCCGGTGATGTTGGCCTCCAGCACCTTGCGCGCCTCGGCCGTCTCGGCGGCGGTGAAGGTCCGCTTGCGCTTCTTGTACAGCTCGGCCGAGATGTCGTCGACCTTGCCGCTCGGGTGCTTGACCTTGAGGATCACGGTCGGCTTCATGCGGACGCCGCCGTTGGCGATCGTGCCGTAGGAGTTGGCCATCTCGAGCACGGTCACGCCGTGTCTGAGGCCGCCGAGGGACTCCGCCAGGAAGGCGTCGAGTCTCGACGTGACGCCCATGTCGTAGGCGGCCTGGCGCACCGCCTCGGGCCCGATGTCGGCGGCGAGCTGGGCGTACACGGTGTTGTCGGAGGACAACGTCGCCGACGTGAGGCTCATGCTGCCGCTGTAGCTGTTGCCGAACGTCTTGACGCTGTACGTCGGATCGCCCGAGTACCACCCCTCCTCCAGCGGCTTGGAGGCGTAGTAGGTCGAGTCGGGGTCAATCCCCCGGCGCAGCGCCGCCATCAGGACCATCGTCTTGAAGGTCGAGCCGGGCTGGCGCTGGGCGGAGGCGGCGTAGTTGTAGTTCGTGCCGCCGTCGCTGTCGTCGCCGTATCTGGCGGAGGAGGCCATCGCGAGGATGTGGCCGTTCTCGACGTCGGTCGTGACGATCGCGGCCGGCGGGTCGGCCGGGTCGTAGAGGATTCTCGCGATCGCGGCGCGCGCGGCGTCCTGCTTGGCGAGGTCGATCGACGTGTAGACCTTCAGCCCGCCGGCGCGCACGACCTCGGGCCCGTAGCGGTCGATCAGCTGCTGTCTGACGTAGTCGAAGACGAACGGCTCCTTGCGCTGGCGGTAGTAGCCGTTCTGCTTGACCCCGAGCGGCGCCTGGCGGGCCTCGGCGGCCTCCGCGGCGGTGACGTATCTCGCGTCCGCCATCGCTCTGAGCACCTCGCCGCGACGGCGTCTGGCGTCTCTGGGGTCGGTGAAGGGGTTGTAGTTCGAGGGGGCCTGCGGCAGGCCCGCGAGCAGCGCGGCCTCGGCGAGCGTCAGCTTCGAGGCCGGCTTGTCGAAGAAGACGCGCGCCGCCGCCTGCACGCCGATCGCCTCCTGGCCGCCGACCGTGCCGAACGGCACGTTGTTGAGGTAGGAGGTGAGGATCCACTCCTTCGAGTGCTCCTTCTCCAGCTCGTCGGCGAGCTTCGCTTCGCGGATCTTGCGCGTCCAGGACTTCTCGAATCTGTCCTCTGGGATGTAGAGGTTGCGCACGAGCTGCATCGTCAGCGTCGAGCCGCCCTGCGAGGTGCGCTCCTCGGTGACGTTCTTGACCGCGGCGCGCACGACGCCGACGTAGTCGACGCCTCTGTGCTTGTAGAAGCGGCGGTCCTCGATCGCGACCGTGGCGCGCTTCATCACGAGCGGGATCTGGTCGCTCTTGATCGGCGTCCGCAATATGTCGCCGGCGATGAAGCCGAGGCGGGTGCCGTCGGCGGCGTAGACGGTCGAGACGGCGCCGGCCGGCTGCTCGCGCAGCGCCTTGATGTCGGGCGTGTCGTTGACGACGCTGACGACCCAGCTGGCGAAGGCGGCGCCGCCCGCGATCGCGCCGACGATCGCCAGGGTGATGACGATGATCGCGGCCCGCCGGAGCGGACGGCCTTGCTTGCGCTTGCGGCGCTTCTGTCGCTCTCGACGACTCACGGTCCTGGGTGCTGCCCTCGGTGCGCGCTCAGGCAGCGCGGTCAGGACAGGATAGCCAGAGCCTCATTTCGGCCCGCCGGGCCGACTCTCCTGCCGCTGGGCGTCAGCTTGCGGTCACGGGCGACAGCAGCCCGGCCTCGCGCAGCGCCCGCAGCGCGTCGGCGCGCAGGGCGGAGGCGTGGGCGGCCCGCTCGCGCGGCGGGAC
>JAEXXR010000174.1 GCA_023405705.1 Actinomycetes bacterium | reverse complement strand
CAGCTCGACGACGATCCGCGCGAGCAGCGCCGCGCGATCGGCGTGCTGGTCCGCAAGGGCTACGACTCCGAGCTGGCCTGGGACCTCGTCCGCGCCCACGCCCGCGGCACGCTCGACGACTGACGGGCCGCGCCCGCTCGCCGCTGGCCTGCTGCCCACGCCGCTGGCCTGCTGCCCACGCCGCCCGCTGCTGCCCAAGCCGCTGGCCTGCAGCCCATACCGCTGGCCTGCTGCCCACGCCGCTCGTCGAACTGCGCGGGCCGCTCGTCAGCGATGCAGATGGCGACTGTTCCGCCGCCATTTGCGGGGGAAGCGTTGCGCGATTGCGTCATCTGTTGCGCGGTAATACGATCCCCGGCAGCGAACGACTGGCCCGCAAGGGCATGAAACACCAGCAAATCACCCAGATCCTGGAACCAGAACCTTCAACCGTGACTCCCGACCCCGCATGTCCGCAGGCGAACTGAGCTTGCAACACGCGACACGAACGCCGGTCTGACCGGCATCTGAAGGGCGGCGCCTGGCGCCGCACCCTGGCGTTCCGTTCCGTGCCCCGCACGGCCCGTCCGCCGCTACCCAAAGCGACAGTGACCAGCAGCCCGACCGCGAGGACGGGTTGCGAGGAGAGGAACGGCAATGGAAATCGTGATCGCGGCAGCGGTGCTCGCAGTGGGCCTCATGGTCGCCGCCGCGCTCTACGCGAAACGGGGGAGCGCCCAGGCGGCGGAGGCGAACGCGCGCGCGTCCGCCGACGTCGACGCCGCGCTGCGGGAGCGCCGCGCCGAGATCGTCCGCATCGAGGAGCGGATCCTCGGCAAGGAGGAGGCGCTCGACGCCCAGCGCGCCGACCTCGCCCGCCGCGAGCGCTCGATCGAGGACCGTTCCGAGGCGCTCGACAGAGAGGTCGCCGCCGTCGCGCAGCGGCGCGCCGACTACGAGCACCAGCTGGAGCGGCTCGCCGGCGTCACCGCCGCCCAGGCGAAGGCGATGCTGCTGAAGGACCTCGAGGACGAGGTCCGCCACGAGTCGGCGAAGCTGATCCGCCAGGTGGAGGAGGAGACCAAGCGCGACGCCGACCGCCGCGTCCGCAACATCCTCTCCGTCGTGATGCAGCGGATCGCCGCCGGTCACGCGACGGAGACGACCGTCTCGGTCGTCCAGCTCGCCTCCGACGACATGAAGGGCCGCATCATCGGCCGCGAGGGCCGCAACATCCGCGCGCTGGAGAACCTCACCGGCGTCGACTTCATCATCGACGACACGCCCAACGCGGTCGTCCTCTCCGGCTTCGACGGCGTCCGCCGCGAGACCGCTCGCCTGACGCTGGAGAAGCTGCTGCAGGACGGCCGCATCCACCCGGCGCGGATCGAGGAGATGTACTACCAGGCCAAGTCGGAGCTGGAGGACCACGTCGAGGAGCTCGGCGAGCAGGCCGTCTTCGACGCCAAGGTCCAGGGACTCGACCCCGAGTTGATCAAGCTGCTCGGCCGGCTCAAGTTCCGCACCAGCTACGGCCAGAACGTACTCGCGCACTCGGTCGAGTGCGCCAACCTCGCGGCGATGATGGCCCACGAGCTGGGCGCCTCGCCCAAGACCGCGCGTCGCGCCGCGCTCCTGCACGACATCGGCAAGGCCGTCTCGCACGAGATCGAAGGGCCGCACGCGCTCGTCGGCGGCGACCTCGCGCGCAAGTACGGCGAGCCCGAGGCGGTCGTCCACGCGATGGAGGCCCACCACAACGAGGTCGAGCCGCAGACGGTCGAGGCCGTGATCGTGCAGGCCGCCGACGCGCTCTCCGGCGCCCGTCCCGGCGCCCGCGGCGAGTCGCTGGAGCAGTACGTCAGACGGCTGCGCGAGCTGGAGCAGATCGCCACCCGCCACGAGGGCGTCGACAAGGTCTACGCGATGCAGGCCGGCCGCGAGATCCGCGTGATGGTCTCGCCGACCGCGCTCGACGACGACGGCGCGACGCTGCTGTCGCGCGCGATCGCCCGCGAGATCGAGAGAGAGCTGGAGTTCCCCGGCCAGATCAAGGTGACCGTCATCCGCGAGTCGCGCGCGGTGGAATACGCGAGATGAGCGGCCTGGGGGCCGGCCATCTCGTCGGAAGATCGGCCTGGGGGCCGATCTTCCAGCGCAGGCGGTCGCCAGCCTGAGCCGCAGCTCCCGCGGTACCCTCTCCAGGCGATGAAGCGGTATCACGTCACGACGTTCGGCTGTCAGATGAACGAGCACGACTCCGAGCGGATGAAGGGCATGCTCGAGTCGATCGGCTACGGGGAGGCGCCCGACCCCGACCAGGCCGACCTGATCCTCTTCAACACCTGCTCGATCCGCGAGGCCGCGGACAGCAAGTTCCTCGCCCATCTCGGCCACGCAAAGCGCCGCAAGCGCGAGCGGCCCAACGTCGTGATCGGCGTCGGCGGCTGCTGGGCGCAGTCGGTCAAGGACGAGGTCTTCCGCCAGTTCCCGTTCGTCGACGTCGCCTTCGGCCCCGGCCAGGTGCACAAGCTCGCCGAGTTCCTCACCAGCGACTCGCTCAGCGCACAGGGCTACTTCGAGTTCGAGGGCTTCACCGGCGACCTGCCGGAGAAGCGCGCCCGCGACTTCCAGGGCTGGGTGCAGATCTCGGTCGGCTGCAACATGGCCTGCTCGTACTGCATCGTCCCCTCGACGCGCGGCCGCGACGTCGGCCGGCCGCTGGAGACGCTCGTCGGCGACGTCGAGCGGATGGCGGCCGAGGGCGTCACGGAGGTCACGCTGCTGGGGCAGAACGTCAACGCCTACGGCCGCGACCTCGCCAGACGCGGCTTCCCGCGCGCGAGCTTCGCCGACCTGCTGCAGGCGATCGACGCGATCGAGGGGATCAGACGGATCCGCTACACCTCGCCGCATCCGCAGGACATGAAGGAGGACGTGATCCGCGCGCACGCCGAGCTGGCGTCGCTGTGCGAGCACGTCCACCTGCCGCTGCAGTCGGGCTCGACCGAGGTGCTGAAGCGGATGCGCCGCACCTACTCGCGCGAGCGCTACCTCGACCGCGTCGCGCTGCTGCGCGAGCACGTCCCCGACGTCGCGCTGACGACCGACATCATCGTCGGCTTCCCGGGCGAGACCGACGCGGACTTCGAGCAGACGCTGTCGCTGTGCGAGGAGGTCGCCTACGACGGCGCCTTCACCTTCGTCTACTCGCCGCGCCGCCACACCGAGGCCGCCGACTTCGCCGACCAGGTCCCGCACGAGGTCAAGGTCGAGCGGATGGAGCGGCTGGTCGAGGTGATCCAGCGCAAGGCGCGCGAGCGCGCGCAGCGGTTCGTCGGCCGGACGCTGGAGGTGCTCGTCGAGGGCCCGTCGCGGACCGACCCGACCCGCCTGCGCGGCAGATCGCGCCACAACAAGGTCGTCAACTTCACCGGCCTGGCGCAGCCCGGCGAGTACGTCCAGGTCGAGATCGAGCGCGCGACCAGCCAGACGCTGATGGGCGAGGAGACGCTGCTCTCCCGCATCGGCGCCTGACCGCTCGTCCCGCGTCCGTTGTCATAGGCTGCGGCGCATGAGCGCTCCCGGTCTCGTGATCTTCGACTGCGACGGCGTGCTGGTCGACAGCGAGGCGATCTCGATGCGCGTCCTGACGGAGGCGATCAACGCCGTCGACGTGCCGATGGCGGTCGGCGAGGTCCACGCCGCGTTCGTCGGGGCCGACTTCGCGACGATCGAACGGGAGGTGTCGCGCCGCCGCGGCGCGCCCGTCCCCGATGGCTGGATGGACGACTTCTACGCCGTCCGCGCCGAGGTCTTCGAGCGCGAGCTGGTGGCGATCCCCGGCGCGCGCGAGGCGGTCGAGGCGGTGCGGGCCGACGGCTGGGAGACCTGCGTCGCCTCGCAGGGGCGCCCGGCGAAGATGGAGCAGACGCTCGCGCTGACCGGCCTCGCCGACCTCTTCCCGGTCGAGCGGATCTTCTCCGCGACGATGGTCGAGCGGCCCAAGCCCGCGCCCGACCTCTACCTGCACGCCGCGCGCGAGTGCGGCTGGGGGCCGGACGACTGCGTGGTCGTCGAGGACTCGCTGCTCGGCGTCCGCGGCGCCCGCGCCGCCGGCATGCGCGTGCTCGGTTACGTCGGCGCCGGCGAGGCCGAGGACGCCGCGCTCCCGCTGCTCGCCGCCGGCGCCGAGGTCGTCCGCTCGCTGGACGAGGTGCCGGCGCGTGTCGCGTAGAGAACGTGCGCGCCACTGCCGGCGCGAGTTCGGAACGCCGGCGCGGCCGCCGGCCTGACCTCGGCGCACCTCCGTCCGCGACGCATGCGAACATGTGTTCGATGCGTTGGGACAACCTCACCCTGACCGCCGAGGAGGCGACGCGGCTCCCCGGCTACAGAGACGACGCCGTCGTCCGTCGCTTCGACGCGCCCGAGGCGCTGGACATGCGCTTCTACGAGGTCCACGCCAGATCGGTCCTCAACCGCGTCCCGCCGCAGTCGCGCATGCCATTCAGATGGACCATCAACCCATATCGGGGTTGTAGCCATGCCTGTAAATACTGCTTTGCTCGGCCGACGCACAGATACCTCGACTTCGGGCCGGGGCGGGACTTCGAGCGGGAGATCGTGGTGAAGGTCAACACGCCCGAGGTGCTGCGCGTGGAGCTGGCGCGGCGCTCGTGGGGCGGGGAGCACGTCGCGCTGGGGACGAACACCGATCCGTACCAGTGGGTCGAGGGGCGCTACAAGCTGATGCCGGGGATCTGGGAGGCGATGCGGGACGCGCGCAACCCCTGCTCGGTGCTGACGAAGTCGCCGCTGCTGCTGCGCGACCTGCCGATCATGCGCGAGCTGGCGGCGGTGACCGACTTCGCCGCCAGCCTGTCGATCCCGACGCTCGACGAGAAGGCGTGGCGTGCGACCGAGCCGCACACGCCGCATCCGCGGGCGCGGCTGGAGGCGGTCGCGGAGCTGAACCGCAACGGGATCGCGACCGGGGTGCTGATCGCGCCGCTGATGCCGGGGATCAACGACGCGCCGGCACAGGTCGAGCGGCTGCTGGCCGCCGCCGAGGAGGCCGGGGCGGTCTCGATCGGCGGGATCGCGCTCCACCTGCGCGGCGACGTGCGCGAGGTCTTCATGGACTGGCTGCACAGCGCGCGGCCCGACCTCGTGCCGCGCTACGAGGAGCTGTACGCC
>JAEXXR010000277.1 GCA_023405705.1 Actinomycetes bacterium | reverse complement strand
GCATGCCGTCGATCGGCTTGCCGAGCCCGTCGATCACGCGGCCGAGCAGGTCCTCGCCGACGCGGATGCGGAAGGGGGTGCCGGTGGCGCGGGCGGTCGTCGCCGGGCCGATGCCGTGCATCTCGCCGAGCGGCATCAGCAGCGTGCGGGCGCCGCGGAAGCCGACCACCTCGGCCGGGACCGGCGGGTGGCCGCGGTCGCCGTTGACCATGCAGATCTCGCCGACCTCGGCCTGCAGGCCGGTCGCCTCGACGACGAGGCCGATCAGGTCGCTGACGCGGCCGTGGCGGCGCGCGAGGTCGCTCGCGCGCAGCACGTTGCCGACGTGTCTGAGCGTGTCGCCGACGTCGGAGACGACGACGGCGTCGGGTGCCTGGTCCTCAGGGCTCATGCGGCCGCTCCGTCCCGTCGTTGCGCCGGAAGAGCGAGCCCTCGGGCGACTTCTTCCAAGGGAATGCTCGGGGCAAGCCCGCAGGGCGCAGTCACGATCATTCCCCGAGTTCGAGCTCGACCAGCTCGCGTGCGCGGATCAGCTGCGTCGAGACGGTCGCGTCGATCTGGCCCTCCTCGGTGCGCACGAGCGCGCCGCCGGGGGCGATCCGGCGCTCCGCCTGGACCTCGCAGTGCTCGATGCCGCCGAGCCCGGTGACGAACGAGTCGGTCGCCGAGCGGACGGTCTCGAGGTCGTCGGGGTTGACGAGGATCGTCACGCGGCGGCG
Organism: Actinomycetes bacterium; assembly: GCA_023405705.1. The sequence goes on along the minus strand of JAEXXR010000277.1, from coordinate 4,412 downwards.
CTCGGCCAGCCGGCGCAGCGAGCCGCGCACGACGTCGACGATCCGCTCGGACTCGACCGCCAGCGCGCCGGCGACGATCTTCTCGGCCAGCTGCAGCGCCAGCTCGATCGCGTCGCGCTCGACCTGCGCGGCGGTCTTCTCGCGCACCTCCTCGACGCCGGCGACGGCGCCGTGGAGCGCGGCGAGCGCCGCCTCCAGGCCCGGCTGCGCGGCGGCGAGCGCCGCCTGCTGACCGGCGGCGAAGCCCTCCGCGCGGGCCTGCTCGCGGATCCGGTCGGCCTCCTCGCGGGCTGCGACGAGCGGATCCTCCAGCTCTCTGAGCGGGATCGGCTTGGCCGGCGGCTCGAGCTGCTCGAAGGAGTACAGCTCGACCGGCGCCGCGGCGGAGGCGTCAGACAATGGTGTCGCTCCCGCCTCGCCCGATCACGAGCGCGCCCGCGTCCTCGAGCCGTCGCACGATCGCGACGATGCGGCCCTGGGCCTCCTCGACGACGCGCTTGCGCTGCGGCGGCTGGTACTCCATCTCCTCGCGCAGGAGCGTCGCGCCGCGCTCGGACATGTTGCCGAGGATCCGCTCTCTGACGTCGTCGTCGACGCCGCGCAGCGCCAGCGCCAGATCTCTCTGGTCGGCCTCGCGCAGCACGAGCTGGATCGAGCGGTCGTCGAGCTTGGCGATGTCCTCGAAGACGAACAGCAGCCGGCGGACCTCCTCGCCGAGCTCGGCGTCGCGCTCGGTGAGCGTGTCGAGCACGTTGCGCTCGGTCGGCCGGTCGGTGTAGTTGAGGATCTCGGCGAGCGACTTGACGCCGCCCGAGGAGGAGTACTCCTGCTGGACGACGGAGGCGAGCTTCTGCCGCATCACGCCCTCGATCTCCTTGACGACGTCCGGCGGCGTCTCGCTCATGCGGGCGATCCGCAGCGCGATGTCGGCCTGCTCCTCCTCCGGCAGGTGCGCGAGCACCTGCGCGGCGAGCGTCGTGTGCAGGTTGGCGATCACGAGCGCGATCGTCTGCGGCGCCTCGGCGCGCAGGAAGGTGACGATGTGCTCGGGCGGCGTGCGGCGCAGGAACTCGAACGGCCGCATCTCGATCACGGTCGACAGGCGGCCGATGATCGCGGCGGCGCGCGCGGGCCCGCGCGCGCGCTCCAGCACCTCGCGGGCGTAGTCGACGCCGCCGGCGGCGAGCGAGTCGTAGGCCTGGACGGTCGCGACGAGCTCCTCGAAGACGATCCCGACCGCCTCGTGGTCGATCTGGTTGAGCTTCGCCATCTCCAGCGAGAGCGTCTCGATCTCCTCGTCGCGCAGGTGCTTGAAGATCTCGGCGGCCTTCTCGGGCCCAAGCGCGACCAGCAGGACGGCGGCCTTGTGGCGCCCTCTCAGCCGGACCGGCGTTCTCTGCGGCAGGCGACGCGGCGCCGGCATCACGCCGGTCGGCGCGTCCTCGACCCCTGCTGCGGGAAGTTGGATCGCCATGGTGCGCTAGTCCTCCTGCATCCAAGCTCGGACGTGCTGCGCGACGCGCTCCGGGTCACGCTCGACCAGTTCCTCGACCTGCATCCGCGCGGGGTTCTCCGGCGATCTGAGCGGCAGCACGCGGGTGGCGGCGATCGGGTCCTCGACCGCCTCCAGCTCGGCGAGCGTCCGCGGCGCCTCGATCTCGCGCAGCCACGTCGGCTCGCCCGCCAGCGCCTCCTGCTCGCGCTTGCGCAGCTGGCGCGCGACGAGCGCGAGGAAGGCGAGGGCGGCCATGCCGATCAGCGCGTATCTGGCGTACTCCCAGATGTCGTCGACCGGGGAGGCGGCCGGCGCTCTCGGCGGCTGGACGAAGGCGAGCTGCGCGACGCGCAGGACGTCGCCGCGGTCCTCGTCGATGCCGGCGGCGCTCATGACGGCGTCTCTGATCGCCGGCAGCATCGTCGCCGGGATCGAGTCGTCGACCATCACCGCGACCTGCTGTCTGTTGATCGAGCCGGGCGCGATTCTCGTGCGGGTGACCGTCTTGTTGACGGCGAGCGCCTCGTCCTCGGTCTCGCGTCTGTAGTCGGAGTCGCCGGTGCCCTGCTGGGCGTAGGTCGGCGGGGTGTTGCCGGCGGTGCCGGCGGGGCCGCCGTTGGCGCCGCCTCTGCCGATCAGCGACTCTCTCTCGGTTCTCGTCGCGGTCGGCGTGCCGGCTCTGCCGTAGACCAGTCTGTCCTGCGTCGCCTCGTTGGCGTCGAGGTCGGCGTTGACCTGCACCTGGACCTTGTCGGCGCCGACGGTGCGGGCGAGCATCGCGGTGATCGCGGAGGCGGTCTGCTGGTTGTAGCGCGCCTCGGCCGCCTGCTTGGCGAGCAGGCCTCCGCCGCCGGCGCCGCCGCTCGTCGCGGTCGGCCACAGCATCGTGCCGCTGCCGTCGGTGATCGTCACCTTCTCGGCCTTCAGGCCCTGGACGCTGTTGGCGACCAGCTGCGCGATGCCGCGCACCTGGCCCTCGTCCAGCGACGCGCCCGACAGCAGCACCGCGGCGGTCGCGGGGCTGACGTTCTCGGCGAACAGCTGCGCCTCTCTGTCGGGCAGCACGAGCTGGACCTCGGCGCCGGAGACGCCGTCGATCTGCTCGATCGTCTGCGCGATCTCGCCTTCCTTGGCGCGCTGGTAGTTGACCTGCTGCTGGAAGTTGGAGGTGCCGAGCTTCTGTCTGTCGAGGATCTCGTAGCCCTCCTGCGTGCTGGCGGGCACGCCGGACTCGGCGAGCGCGATCCGCGCCTGCGCGGTCTCGCCTCTCTGGACGGCGACGGCGGTGCCGTTGTTCTGCAGCTCGTAGGGGATGCCTCTCGCCGACAGCGCCTCGGTGACCTTGCCGGTCTGCTTCGGGTCGAGCCCGGCGACCAGCGTCGTGTAGCTGGGCGCCGTGGCGATCCGGAAGAGGACGAAGAAGACGACGACGACGGCGAGCGCCCCGACGGCGAGGACGATCTTGCCGCGGGTCGAGAGGTTTGCGAGCAGAGCGCGAGCGGGCATTGGTCAGTGGCGGAGGTGTCAGACCTGGGTGCGGAAGATCTCTGAGAACGCCTCGGCGCCTCTGGAGCGGATCGCCCCGGCGAACTGCATCGCGAGCTGCGCCTTCTCGACGGCCACGACGGCGGAGACCGGATCGGTCGCGGTGCCGGTCGCGAGCGCCTGACCTGCCTCGGCGGCGTTCGTCTGCAGCTCGGAGAGCTTGCCGATCTCATTCGCAAGCATCGAACCGAATCCTTCGCCGCTGGACGGAACGGCGTCGACCGGCGGCGTCGCCGCCTCGACGGGCGGCAGCTCGGGGACGCCCTGGACCTGCCACTCCGACAGGCCGGGGACCATCGAGGGGTCGATCGCCTCGATCATCTGAGCAGCTCGAGCGTCTTGGTGAACATCTGCTTGGAAGCCTGCATCGCGGTCACGTTGGCCTCGTAGGAGCGGGACGAGCTGATCAGGTCGACCATCTCCGTCACCGGGTTGACGTTCGGCATCTCGACGTAGCCCTGCGGGTTGGCGTCGGGATGGCCGGGGTCGTAGATCTGGCGGTTCGGCGTCGCGTCCTGGACGATCGCGCCGACCTGCACGCCTCTGGCGGCGTCGACGGCGCGCACGCCGCCGATCGCGCCGGTGAGCATCGTCTGGAAGGAGGTGCCGCCGGCCTGCTGGAGGACGACCTCCTTGCGACGGTAGGCGCCGCCGTCCGCGCCGCGCGTCGTCTGCGCGTTGGCGAGGTTCTCGGCGGTGACGTCCATCCGCAGGCGCTCGGCCGTGAGGCCGCTGCCGGCGATGTCGATCGCGTCGAAGAGGCCCATCAGCGGACGCCCATCGCGATCTGCAGGATCGTGTTGCGGGCTGCCATCGTCTGCACGAGCGCCTGGTACTCGAGCGTGTTCTTCGCGAGCGCGGCGGCCTCCTGGTCGGCGTCGAGGCCGGAGCCGTCGGCGCGCACGGTGCGGGCCGGGTCCAGGGACGGGCGGAAGGAGACGGTGCGGGGATCGGTGCCCGACGCCTGCGCCGCCTGGAGGGCGCTGTGGAAGTCGAGGTCCTGCCGCTGATAGCCCGGCGTGTTGATGTTCGCCAGGTTGTTCGTCAGCAGCTCCTGGCGCATCGACGAACCGCGCAGCGCGGTCTCGAGCGCAAGCTGGGTGCTGTCGAAGAGGCTCATGCGGGTAGGGGGTCCTTTCGGCCGTCCATGGGAATCACGACCCCCCTCCATGGGAGTCCCTTGCTTCTTCATGCGAGAAGATCGACCGCCCGGGAAGATCCTTGAGCGGTGCGGTCCGGCGTGCGTGATAAGCCGGTGTGAAGCGCCTCAGCCGGCCCAGTCGAGCCCGCCGGCGGGCCCGCCGGTGGTGGTGCCGTAGCCGCGCGCGACGCGCCGGCCCAGCTCGACGTCGCCGATCGAGCGGCGCACCTC
>JAEXXR010000247.1 GCA_023405705.1 Actinomycetes bacterium | reverse complement strand
CTCGGACGCCGCGCGGTCGGGCTTGAGGCGGTGGGTGAGCGCGCCGCCGACGACGACGAACGCCACGCCGAGCCACCACGGGCCCTCGCCCATCGCCAGCACGATCACGCCGATGATCGAGATCCAGGGCGTCACCTGCGCGACGAACTCGCTCGCGCGCGGGACGGTCGCGTCCTCGCCGTGGGCGAGCGCGCCGAGCGCGCGGACCCGTTGCGGGTACCAGATGGTGAACTGGGCGGCGACGATCAGCGGGAAGGTCTGGATGATCCAGCCGGTCCAGATGTTGTTGGAGTCGTCGAGCACGAGGTCGCCGTAGAAGCCGGAGGCGGCCTCGATCGCGAAGGCGATCGCCCACGCCCACGTGATCAGGTAGTTCGTGCGCAGGAAGACCGGGTCGCCCCACAGCTCGCGCGGCGCCTCCTCCTTGGCGTAGGCGAGCGTGAACGGCTGCCGCAGCGCGATCGAGCCGAGCGCGATCGCGACGAGCGCGATGTTGGCGACCTCGCCCGACCAGCGCTCCAGCCATGCGTGCGTGTCGGGCGACGCGACCGCGACGAAGACGGCCAGGCCGCCGAAGAAGGCGACGTCCGAGAACTCGAGCAGCTTCGGTCTGCCGCCGCGGAGTCTTCCGATCATCAGGATCGCCAGCGCGAGGCCGAACGCGATCGCCGCCGACTCCTCCAGCCGGCCCTCGCCTTCGACGAGGCTGTAGACGATCCACGGCGCGAGCCCGACGAGCGGGTTCGCGAGCAGCGCGTCGACGACCCGCCCGGCGGAGGAGCCGGCGGGGCTCCGCGCGGCGCCGGCGCGATCGGTGGGCTGGAGCTGGGCGTCGGCCATCGTCAGGTCCCTGGTCGGAGCGACGCCGGCCGGTCGCGCGGCGCCCGTCTGTGGAGGGAGATCGACAGCGACGGGTGCCGGCTTGAGCCGTGGATCGCCGGCGGCCGGAGCTCAGGCCGCGGCGCCGGCGTCGGCGTACTGCTCGTCGGTGACGTGCTCGCCCCAGGTCACGGGCGAGCCGCTCTCGTCGACCTGCTGGATCGCGATGTGCACCATGAAGCGGCCGGGCGCGGCGCCGTGCCAGTGGTTCTCGCCGGGCTCGAAGAAGACCCGGTCGCCGGGCCTGATCACCTCGGCCGGGCCGCCCTCGCGCTGGCCGTGGGGATGGGTGTGCCAAGCGGTGCGGGCGCCGGGCGCGAAGCGCACGGCGGCCGCGGCGACGGTCGACGTGGCCGCGGGCGCGGCGACGGCGTCGATGTGGACGTCGCCGGTGAACCAGTCGGCGGGGCCCTTCTGGGTGGGGACCGAGCTGCGGACGATCTGCATCGGGTCGCTCCTGTCGTCAGCGGTCGTACGGTCGCGTCACGGCTTGACGAGCACCTTGATCGACTCGCGGTCGGCCATCGCGCGGTAGCCGCCGGGGACGTCGTCGAGGCCGACGGTGCGGTCGAAGACGCGGCCGGGCTCGATCGTGCCGTCGAGGATCTCGGGCAGCAGCTCGTCGATGTAGGCGCGCACCGGGGCGGGGCCGCCGCCGACCGTGACGTTCTTGAAGAACGACAGCTGCGCGAGCGGGACCGCCGGGTAGTGGGGGACGCCGACGCGGCCGACGGCGCCGCCGGGGCGGGCGATCGCGACGGAGGTCTTGGCGGCCGCCTCGGTGCCGACGCACTCGAGCACGCCGTGGACGCCGGTGCCGCCGGTCAGCTCCAGCACCCGCTGGGTCGCCTCCTTGCCGCGCTCGGCGACGACGTCGGTCGCGCCCAGCTCGCGCGCCAGGTCGGTGCGCGCCCGGTGGCGGCCCAGCACGATGATCTGCTCGGCGCCGAGGCGCTTGGCGGCGATTACGCCGCAGAGGCCGACCGCGCCGTCGCCGACGACCGCCACCTTGTCGCCGGCCTTGACGCCCGCGACGACGGCGGCGTGGTGGCCGGTGCCCATCACATCGGAGAGCGTCAGCAGCGACGGCATCAGCGCGTCGTCCTCGCCGACGTCCAGCGGGTAGAGCGTGCCGTCGGCCCACGGGACGCGCAGCGCCTCGGCCTGCGCGCCGTTGAAGCCGCCGTTGCCGAAGAAGCCGACGTGGACGCAGGCGGTGTGGAGGCCCTCGTGGCAGAAGTCGCAGCTGCCGTCGGAATAGGCGAACGGCATGATCACGAGGTCGCCGCGTCTGATCGTGCGGACGTCGGCGCCGACCTCCTCGACGACGCCGATCGCCTCGTGGCCCATCGGCTGGCCGCGCTCGCTCGGCTCCATGTCGGCGTAGGGCCAGAGGTCGCTGCCGCAGATGCACGCGCTCGTCACGCGGACGATCGCGTCGGTCGGGTCGACGAGAACGGGATCGGGGACGTGCTCGATGCGGACGTCGCCGGCGGCGTGCATGACGGTGGCTTTCATGACCTCCACCGTACGCGCGATCGAGCCCCGGCGGGTGACCTTGCGCAGCGCCTAGGCGCCCGGCGCGCGCGGTTCCGCGGCCGCGAGCGCGGCCAGCTCGGTGCGGTGGCGCAGGCCGAGCCTGGCGTAGATGCGCGTGAGGTGGTTGGCGACCGTCTTCT
>JAEXXR010000235.1 GCA_023405705.1 Actinomycetes bacterium | reverse complement strand
CCGAGGAGGCGAGCGCGGGCGCCGGGACGCCGAGCAGCTCGTACTCGGCCGGGTCGGCTCGCGCGACCGATCTGACGTACTCGAGCATGAAGCCGGGCCAGTTGCCGGTCACGCGGCCGGTGCCGTCCTTGCGGTACCAACTCGTGCAGTGGGTGTAGACGGAGCCGTCGAGCCGCTCCTGCACCGCCGCGGTCGAGCGCTCCTGCACCTCCGGGCGGACGTCGAGCGCGCGCCGTCCGCCGGCCAGCAGGCCGAGCGCGCTGACGACGTAGCCGGCCTGCGCCTCCAGCATCACGATGATCGAGCCGACGCCGAGGTTGGTGTTCGGCCCGTACATCAGGAACAGGTTCGGGAAGCCGGCGACCGTCAGCCCGAGGTGGGCCTGCGCGCCGCCGCTCCACGCCTCCTGCAGCTCGCGGCCGCCGCGGCCGTGGACCCGCATCGGCACGATCGGCTCGTCGGCGCGGAAGCCGGTGCCCCAGACGATCGCGTCGACCTGCCGCTCGACGCCGCCTCCGGCGACCACGCCGTCGGCGGTGATCCGCTCGACGCGGTCGGTGACGACCTCGACGTTCGGCCGCCGCAGCGCCGGCAGGTAGGCCGAGCTGAAGAGGATCCGCTTGCAGCCGAACTCGTGGTCGGGCCAGACCTGCTTGCGCAGCCTGCGCCGGCCGCGCAGCTGGAGGCGCATGAAGGAGGTCGACCACAGCTTGATCGGCGCCTTCACCAGCGGCGCCTTCGAGTAGCCGAGGATGAACGTCTCCATCACGCCCCACATGCCGTAGCGGCGCAGCCTCTGCAGCCCCGGGATCCGCCGGATCGCGCTCTTGACCGCCTGCGGGTAGATGGGGTTGCGGCGCGGCAGCAGGTACGGCGCGGTGCGCTGGTAGACGTCGACGCGGGCCGCCGTCCTGGCGATCTCGGGGACGAACTGGATCGCGCTCGCGCCGGTCCCGATCACCGCGATCCGCTTGCCGGACAGGTCGGCGTCGTGGTCCCAGCGGGCCGAGTGGAAGGCGATCCCGCCGAACTGCTCCATCCCGTCGATCTCGGGGTAGGCGGGGCGGTTGAGCTGGCCGCAGGCGAGCACGAGCGCGTCGAAGACGTGGCGCTCGCCGCCGCTCGTCGTCAGCGTCCATGTCAGCGCCTGCTCGTCCCAGCGGGTCTCGGCGATCTCGACGCCGAAGCGGATGCGGGGGAGGTGGCCGTCCTGCTCGGCGACGCCGCGCAGGTAGCGCTGGATCTCCTCCTGCGGCGAGCACGGCCGCGACCAGTCGCGCCGCTGCGCCCACGAGAACGAGTAGAGGTAGGAGGGGACGTCGCAGGCGGCGCCCGGGTAGGTGTTGTCGTGCCAGACGCCGCCGACGTCCTCGGACTTCTCGAAGATCGTGTAGTCGTGGCCGGCCGCCTTCAGCTGGTGGGCGACCTCGATCCCGCTGAAGCCCGCCCCGACGATCGCGACTCTCATGCCTGCGCCTCGTACAGCGCCTCGATCGCGGCGCCGTGGCGCGCGGCGATCCCCTTGCGCCGCAGCTTCATCGTCGGCGTCAGCTCCTCGCCTCCCGGCATCCAGGGGTCCTCCAGGATCTCGAAGCGCTTGACCTGCTCGGCGCGCGACAGCGTCGCGTTGCCGGCGTCGACCGCGGCCTCGATCTCGGCGCGGACGGTCACGTCGCCGGGCGCGCGGCCGGCGAGCACGTCGGGGTCGGGGACGATCAGCGCGACGTTGTAGGGGCGCGCGTCGCCGACGACGGCGATGTGGCCGATCAGCGGGCTGCGCGTCTTGATCGCCGCCTCGATCGCGGAGGGCGACATGTTCTTGCCGCCGGCGCTGATGATCAGCTCCTTCTTGCGGTCGACGATCCGCAGGTAGCCGTCGTCGTCGAGCGTCCCGACGTCGCCGGTGCGCAGCCAGCCGTCGTCGCCGATCACCTCGGCGGTCGCCTGCGGCAGGCCGCGGTAGCCGCGCATGATCGTCTGCGACCGCATCAGGACCTCTCCGTCCTCCGCGATTCTGATCTCGGTGCCGGGGACCGCGGGGCCGACCGTGCCGGCCCGTATCGCGCCGGGCGGGTTGCAGGTGCAGCAGGCGCAGTTCTCGCTCATCCCGTAGATCTCGGCGAGCGGGACGCCGATCTCGTGGAAGAACTCGATCAGCTCCGGCGGGCTCGGCGCCGCGCCGACGTTGGCCGCCTGCACATGGTCGAGGCCGAGCGCCGCGCGCAGCGCCTCGGGCGGGATCCCCTCGCCGGCGGCGAGCGCGCCGGCGCGCAGCTTCTCCCACACGCGCGGGACGGCGAAGAACCAGTTCGGCCGCACCTCGCGCAGGTAGAGGCCGACCTGTCTCGGGTCCGGGCAGGTCGTCACCTGCAGGCCGAAGACGATCGGCGCGTAGTAGGAGGCGATCCGCTCGGCGATGTGCGCCAGCGGCAGCCAGCATATGACCCGGCCGCCCGCGTCGATCCCGTTGAGCTCGCCGATCGCGCGGGTCGCGGTGAGCAGGTTCCTGTGCGTCAGCTCGACGCCCTTGGGCGGGCCGGTCGTGCCGGAGGTGTAGATGATCGTCAGCAGGTCGTCGGGGCCGACCGCGGCGGCGGACGCGACCGGCTCGGCGGCGGCGACCGTCTCCCAGGCGACCTCGCCGTCGTTCAGCTCGGTTTCGTCGAGGACCACGAGCGTCGTGCCGCGCCCTTGCAGGGCGGCGCGCGCGACCGGGGCGAGCGCGGCCTGCACGATCAGCACGCGCAGGCCGGCGTCGTCGGCGACATGGGCGACCTGCTCGGGCGAGGAGGTCGCGTAGATCGACACCGGGACGGCGCCGAGCAGCACCGTCGCGAGGTCGGCGACGTGGAACTCCGGGCGGTTGAGCAGCAGCAGCCCGACCGTGTCGTCGCGGCCGACGCCGAGGCCCGCGAGACCGCCCGCGAACCGCCCGGCGGCGGCGCGCAGCTCGCGCCAGGTGAAGACGGCGGACCCTTCGAGGTCGCGGACGGCGAGCTCGTCGCCGCGGCGGGCGACGACCTCCTCCAGCGCGTCGGCGAGCGTTGCTGAGACGGTGGTCGACATGCGGTCGATCGTCCCGGCTGCGCTTCAGTCGTCGCTGTGCGAAGCGCACACCTGCCGCCCGCGGGCGAAGTACGATCGCACGGCGTGTCCGGGGCCTGGAGAGAGCTGGCGGCGGAGCTCGCCGACGACGGCGACCGCGTCGGCCTGCTCGCGACCGCCGTCACCGGCAGGATCCTCGCGACGCTGCCGCTCGGGACCGACGAGGAGATCGCCGAGGCGACCCGCCACAGCGTCGCCGACAACATCTGGCTCTTCACCTCGATGGTCGCCGCCGGGATCCCGCCGGAGAAGGCCGCGCCGCGCACGATGGCCGAGGAGTTCGTGCGGCTGCTCGCCCGCCGCGGCATCGGCGCCGACACCGTCTCGGCCTCCTACCGGCTCGCGCTCAACGGCTTCTGGGAGGCATGGACCGAGCTGCTGCGCGACCGCGCCGACCCGCGCGACCTCGCCGACGAGCTGGACCGCAGCATCCGCTACATGCTCGCGTGGGTCGACGTGCTGTCCGAGCGGGTCGTCGAGATCCACGAGCAGGAGCGGCGCGAGTGGGTCCGCAGCGGCGAGGCCGTCCGCGCCGACACGATCCGCGACCTGCTCGACGGCGCGCCCGTCGACCTGCCGCTGGCCGAGAGCCGCCTCGGCTACCCGCTCGCCCGCACCCACCGCTGCGCGGTCGCATGGGGCGCGACCGACCCGGCCCGGCTCGCCGCGACGCTCGGGACCGCCC
>JAEXXR010000220.1 GCA_023405705.1 Actinomycetes bacterium | reverse complement strand
CGCCGGTGCCGGGCGCGCCGAAGCGGCGCGCGGCGGCGCCGTCGGTGGACTGCATCGTGACTCTCCTCCTGCTGTTCGAGTGCGTTCGTTTGTGGTCGAACGCATGCGAAACGCTAGGAGCGGCGGGAGCGCGGCGCATCGGCCTGGAGAGGGATCTTCGGCTCGGTCCCGAGGATGAGGCGGGCCGCGCTGACACCGGCGCGCGCCCTTCCGCGGCGGCCTTCCCGCGATGTGGGAGGATCTGCATCCGTGCCCGGCAGACCGACCGAGGACAAGCACCTCAGCGACCTCGTCTGGCTGCGCCGCGTCCGCGACCGGATCGACCGCGAGTACGCGCAGCCGCTCGACGTCGCGGCGCTCGCGCGCGGTGCGCACATGTCGGCGGGCCATCTCAGCCGCCAGTTCAGAGCGGCCTACGGCGAGTCGCCGTACAACTACCTGATGACGCGCCGGATCGAGCGCGCGATGGCGCTGCTGCGGCACGGCGAGCTGAGCGTCACCGAGGTCTGCTTCGCCGTCGGCAGCTCGTCGCTGGGCACCTTCAGCACCCGCTTCACCGAGCTGGTCGGCGTGCCGCCGTCCGTCTACCGCGAGCAGGCGGCGGGGGAGATGGCGGGCGTCGCGCCGTGCGTCGCCAAGCGCGTCACGAAGCCGATCAGAAATCGAGAAGCGACCGCCGCGAGCCGGTCCTAGAGTGACCGGCATGACGACCACCATCTTCCAGGCGATGCTCCCGCACAACGACGCGCAGGAGACGCTCGCCTTCTACCGCGACACGCTCGGCTTCGAGCTGCGCAACGACGTCGAGTACAACGGCATGCACTGGATCACGGTCGGGCCGCCGAACCAGCCCGGCACCTCGATCGTCCTCTACCCGCCGGACGCCGACCCCGGCGTCACCGAGGACGAGCGCAGAGTGATCGCCGAGATGATGGCGAAGGGCACCTACGCCAGCGTCAACCTCGCGTCGACCGACCTCGACGGCCTGTTCGAGAGACTGCAGGCCGGCAGCGCCGGCGAGGTCGTGCAGGAGCCGACCGACCAGCCCTACGGGGTCCGCGACTGCGCCTTCCGCGACCCCGCCGGCAACATGATCCGCATCCAGCAGGTGAGCTGAGCCGGCAGGCGACAGCCAGGCCCGACCAGCGAGACGGAGAGGAACAGCATGGCCACGAGGACGGACACGGAGACGGCTGCCCCGCACGCCGCGGACAGCCACGACCTGATCCGCGTGCAGGGCGCGCGCGTCAACAACCTCCGCGACGTCTCCGTCGAGCTCCCGAAGCGCCGGTTGACGGTCTTCACCGGCGTCTCGGGGTCGGGCAAGAGCTCGCTCGTCTTCGGCACGATCGCGGCCGAGTCGCAGCGGCTGATCAACGAGACCTACAGCGCCTTCGTGCAGGGCTTCATGCCGACGCTCGCGCGGCCCGAGGTCGACCTGCTCGACGGGCTGACGACGGCGATCATCGTCGACCAGGAGCGGATGGGCAGCAACCCGCGCTCGACCGTCGGCACCGCGACCGACGCCAACGCGATGCTGCGGATCCTCTTCAGCCGCCTCGGCGACCCGCACATCGGCTCGCCGAACGCGTACTCGTTCAACGTCCCATCGGTCAGAGCGAGCGGCGGGATCACCGTCGAGCGCGGCGGCAAGACGATCACCGAGAGAGCGAGCTTCAACCGCCTCGGCGGCATGTGCCCGCGCTGCGAGGGGATGGGCCGCATCGACGACATCGACCTGACCGCGCTCTACGACGAGTCGAAGTCCCTCAACGACGGCGCGTTGACGATCCCCGGCTACTCGATGGAGGGCTGGTACGGCCGCATCTTCCGCGGCTGCGGCTACTTCGACCCCGACAAGCCGATCGGGAAGTTCAACAGACGCGAGCTGCACGACCTGCTCTACCGCGAGGCGACCAGAATCAAGGTCGAGGGGATCAACCTGACCTACATGGGCCTGGTCCCGCAGATCCAGAAGTCGTTCCTCTCCAAGGACGTCGACGCGCTGCAGCCGCACATCCGCGCCTTCGTCGAGCGGGCCGTCACCTTCATGACCTGCCCCGACTGCGACGGGACGCGGCTCGCGCCCGAGGCGCGTTCCTCGAAGATCGACGGCAAGAACATCGCCGACGTCTGCTCGATGCAGATCACCGACCTGGCCGAGTGGGTGCGCGGCCTCGACGAGCCGACGGTCGCGCCGCTGCTGAAGGGCCTCGGCGAGCTGCTCGACTCGTTCGTCGACATCGGCCTCGGCTACCTGTCGCTCGACCGGCCGGCCGGCACGCTGTCGGGCGGGGAGGCGCAGCGGACGAAGATGATCCGCCACCTCGGCTCGTCGCTGACCGACGTCACCTACGTCTTCGACGAGCCGACGATCGGCCTCCACCCGCACGACATCCAGCGGATGAACGAGCTGCTGCTGCAGCTGCGCGACAAGGGCAACACGGTGCTCGTCGTCGAGCACAAGCCGGAGGCGATCGCGATCGCCGACCACGTCGTCGACCTCGGCCCGCTCGCCGGCAGCGGCGGCGGCGAGATCGTCTTCGAGGGCACGATCGAGGGGCTGCGCGAGAGCGGCACCCTGACCGGCCGCCACCTCGACGACCGCGCGCGGCTGAAGGAGACGGTCCGCAGACCGTCGGGCGCGCTGGAGATCCGCGGCGCCGCGACGCACAACCTGCAGGACGTCGACGTCGACGTCCCGCTCGGCGTGCTGTGCGTCGTGACCGGCGTCGCCGGCTCCGGCAAGAGCTCGCTGATCCACGGCTCGGTCGCGCCGCGCGACGGCGTCGTGTCGGTCGACCAGGGCGCGATCAAGGGCTCGCGCCGCAGCAACCCGGCGACGTACACGAGACTGCTCGACCCGATCCGCAGAGCGTTCGCGAGAGCGAACGGGGTCAAGCCGGCGCTGTTCAGCGCCAACTCCGAGGGCGCCTGCCCGACCTGCAACGGCGCCGGCGTGATCTACACCGACCTCGGCGTGATGGCGACCTTCGAGTCGACCTGTGAGGAGTGCGGCGGGAAGCGCTTCCAGGCGGCCGTGCTCGAGTTCACCTTCGGCGGCAGGGACATCGCCGAGGTGCTCGCGATGTCGGTCGACGAGGCGACCGGGTTCTTCGCCGACGGCGACGCGAGAACGCCCGCGGCGCACAGAATCCTCCAGCGCCTCGCCGACGTCGGCCTCGGCTACCTGACGCTCGGCCAGCCGCTCACGACGCTCTCCGGCGGCGAGCGCCAGCGGCTGAAGCTCGCGACGCACATGGCCGAGAGAGGCGGCGTCTACGTGCTCGACGAGCCGACGACCGGCCTCCACCTCGCCGACGTCGAGCAGCTGCTCGGCCTGCTCGACCGCCTCGTCGACTCCGGCAAGTCGGTGATCGTGATCGAGCACCACCAGGCCGTGATGGCGCACGCCGACTGGATCGTCGACCTCGGCCCCGGCGCCGGCCACGACGGCGGCAGGGTCGTCTTCGAGGGCACCCCGGCCGATCTCGTCGCCGCGCGCTCGACGCTGACCGGCGAGCACCTCGCGGAGTACGTCGGCGCCTGACGCGACGACAGACGAAGATCATCTTGTAAGGAGATCGACGCACCGGTTACTGTTGCGCGCATGACCACGACGGCCCGCGACCTCGCGCTCGAGACCTTGACGCTCGAACAGGACGGTCGCGTGCTGACGGCGAGGTTCGCCTCGCCGCCGCACAACTTCGCCA
>JAEXXR010000137.1 GCA_023405705.1 Actinomycetes bacterium | reverse complement strand
CTTGGCCCGCAAGGGCCTGGGAGAGTAGGACGCCGCCGGTTCTTTCTTTGAAGCCCCAGCCGCCCAGCGGCTGGGGCTTTTCTGCGTTCCAACCCGCGCCATCGCCGCGCTCCGGCCGGCGCATTCGGTGCGGCCGGCGCCATTGCCGCGCTCCAGCCGGCGCATTCGTTGCGGCCGGCGCCATTGCCGCGCTCCGGCCGGCGCAGTTGCCGCGCTCCAGCGAGCGCGTTGCCGCGCTCCCGCCGGCGCATCTGCCGCGTTCCGCCCGTGGCCTTTCGGCGGTCCAAGAACCATGACCTGTGACGCGTCCGCTCAGTGCCGGCGTTCACGGCTCAGCGAGCGGTGGGGCGGGTGCCGACCGGTGATCCTGGGCTCGATCGAACGAAGCCTCCCGCTCCTGCGGCGACATGTCCGCGCTGACCTGCACCCAGACGCCACCGCCGGGGGAGCGGATCATTCTGTCGTCTGCGGAGATCCGGCCGATCGTGCGGCTGCCGCCGGGGCCGGTGGTGCCGAGCTCGCGCCCGGTCCGCTGCAGCTCCGCCAGCGAGTGGCAGTGGCGCTGGCCGAGCAACGTGTTGCAGATCGCGTGCCCCCACGCGACCGAGGTGGGCCGGTGGTTGAGCGTCTCGTAGACGAGCGGCTCGAGATGGAACAGGTTCGCCTTGGTCGAGCGCGTCGCGTCTCTCACCTGCAGGCCGGCGTTGAGCAGCCCGGCGATGTCGGCGAAGTCGACCGGGGCGTGCAACTCCGAGTAGTCGATGACCTTGAGGCAGAGCGGGCAGGTCGTGAGGCCGTTGCGCGTGATCCCGGCCTGCTCGAGCCGCTCGCCGAGCAGACCGCAGCGCTCGAGCACCGCCTCGAGGTGCCGCACCTGGCTCGTCGTGTAGGGGCTCGATCGGGAGTGGACGGTCAGCCAGGCCAGCATCGCCTGGCATTGGTAGTTGACCCGGGCCGGAGCGTATTCCGGCGCGAAGATGCCCTGCGCCGGACCCTCGCTGCGCGCTGGGCGGCCGGCGCCCGCCTCCGGAAGGCGAAGAACGTACTCGCCGCGGTCGACGGCCCGGGCGGAGCGCCGATCGACGCGCCGGCCGTCACGGAACAGCCAGCGCACCTCCCATTCGCGGGGCGGCGGAAGCTGGCGCAGCGAGCGATGGCTCCGGTACAGGACGAAGGCGTCGGTGCCGACCCTGGGAGCGCCGGCTTCGCCGAACTCGGGCTTGGGCGTGCCCGGCGCGTCGAAGTACTGCTCCGGGAACAGCCGGAGGACCCACCGGTGCTCGTATCGGCTGAGGTCGACGGCTCCGAGACGCTCGTACGGGACGATGACGCGGTTGTTGCGGTAGACGTGGTTCTGATACGCGCCCTTCGCTCCCCCTCGTGGCGTCGCGTAGCCGGCTTTGTTGATCTTGTTGACGTCCCGTTCGCCGAAGAACGCCCAGACGTGCTTCGGACGATGGTCGTGGCGGCCGGCGTGTCCGGCGAGGAGGAGGCAGCCCTCCTCCTCCGTGCACAGCCCGGGGACGCTCATGGCCGCGCCCTGACGGCGAGGCGCGATCCCAGGTGGGAGAGCTGTCCGAGGACGTCGTTGAGCTCCAGGTTGTGCTCGATCAAGGTGTCCAGCCGCCCGAGCGTGGCCGCGAGCCGCTGCTGGTCGGCCAGCGACGGCACCGTGAACCTGAGCCTGGCGAGGTTGCCGCCGCTGATCTCCCGGAACGTGCTGCCGTTGGCGTGCGCGTCGAGCACCGCCGTCGACTGGCGCAGCAGGTAGTACCAGAAGACCGGGTCCTGGCTGTCGTCGAGGATGAGGGAACGGACTCCCTGGTTGGTCGTGACCGGGCGCGAGGCGATCGCGACCAGGCCGATCGGTGCGCGGCTCGACACCAGCACGGCGCCGGCCGGCAGGAGCTTGGCGCTCGAGTTGGCCAGGCCGGCCTCGCTGAGCGTGCGCGAGCCGCCGGCGATGTAGCGGCCCTGGTGGGTCGTCATGTCCTTCGGCGTGATCCACGGGATCTCGCCGCCGAAGTTCCCCGCGTCGCGAGACGGCGGCGTGCCGCCCCCGACGACCCGGGCGACGTCGCCGACGGTCACCTCGTGCCAGCCGCCGAGCTCGAGGGCGCCGCCCAGCTCCTCCAGCGATCGGTCGGCATCTCTGCGCACGCGCTCGGCCGCGGCGAGGAGCTCGTGCGCGCCGCCTATCAGCTCGGCGCGGCGCGCGATCGCCTCCGGCGCGCCGGGGTCGGGCTCGGTGTCGCCGGCTCTGACGTAGCGGCCGGGGGTGAGCGCGAAGTCGTGGGCGGCGATCTCGTCGTGGCGGACGGCCCGGCAGAAGCCCGGGAGGTCCTCGTACGCGCCGTCCTGGTTGCGCCAGGCGTGGTAGGTGTCGGCGATCGTGGCGATCTCGTGATCGTCGAGGACGCGCAGCCGGCGGGTCTCCATGCGACCGTGCCGGCGGGCGTCGATGAACAGCACCTCGCCGACGCGCTTGCGGTGGCCGTTGCCGTGGCGAGCCTTCGAGACGAACCACAGGCAGACGGGGATGCCGGTGTTGTAGAAGAGCTTGTCGGGCATCGCGACGATGCAGTCGACCAGGTCGTCGGCGACGAGCCTGCGCCGGATCGCGCCTTCGACGCCCGCGCCGGAGAGCGAGCCGTTGGCGAGGACGAAGCCGGCGGTGCCGCGGGGTGAGAGGTGGTGGACGAAGTGCTGGACCCAGGCGAAGTTGGCGTTGCCGGCAGGTGGCGTGCCGTACTTCCAGCGGGGGTCGTCGCCGAGCTTGGCGTCCCACCAGTTGCTGACGTTGAACGGTGGGTTCGCGAGGATGTAGTCGAAGCGCAGGTCCGGGTGGAGGTCCTGCGTGAACGAGTCGGCTGAGCGGTCGCCGAGGTCGGCCTCGATCCCGCGCAGGGCGAGGTTCATCTTGGCCAGCTTCCAGGTCGTGTCGGTGAACTCCTGGCCGAAGACGGAGATGTCGGTCCGCTTGCCGCCGTGGGCTTGCACGAACTCGGCGGACTGGACGAACATGCCGCCGGAGCCGCATGCGGGGTCGTAGACGCGGCCGTGGAACGGTTCGAGCATCTCGACCAGCGTCTTGACGACGCTGCGCGGGGTGTAGAAGGCGCCTGCGTCCTTGCCGGTCTCCTTGCCGGCGAACTGGCCGAGGAAGTACTCGTAGACGCGGCCGAGCACGTCGTCGGAGCCGTGGTCGTCGGTCTCGGTGAAGCCGATCGAGCCGATCAGGTCGACCAGCTGGCCGAGCCGGCCCTTGTCCAGTCCCTCACGACCGTAGTTGCGCGGCAGCACCCCGCGTATTCCCGGATTCTCGTGCTCGATCGCGTCCATCGCCGCATCGATGACCTGGCCGATCTCGGGCAGTTTCGCCTTCGCCTGGACCGTCTCCCAGCGGGCCTCGGCAGGGACCCAGAAGACGTATCTCCCCGTGTACTCGTCGTGGTCCTCCAGCCGCCGCAGTCGGCTGGCTTCATTCGGAATGAAGTCGTCGGACTCGGGATCCGACACCGCCGCCTCGATCTCGCGCCGTCGGGTCTCGAAGCGGTCGGAGATGTACTTCAAGAAAACGAGACCCAAGACGACGTGCTTGTACTCGGACGGCTCCTGATTGCCACGCAGCGCGTCGGCGGCCTCCCAGAGCCGCTGCTCCAGCGATCTCGGCGCTTGGTGCTTGGTCTTTGCCATGGCTGCTGCTCGAACGGTGGTGTGTCGTCTGCCCGCGCGGCGCACGCGACCGCTGCGATCCGCAGCGGCGTCGTCGTCGATCCGAGCGCGCGGCCATCTTCTCATCCCGGGCCGAATCGCCCGGCCGTTCCAGAACGACGACGGAATCCCCCGGACGGCCCTCGCCGCGGGGTCAGCGCGCGCGGGGCGACGCGAGCTGGGCGTCCCAGGCGCCCATCGAGACGTCGACGATCGCATCCATCTGCGCCGCGGTCGCGCCGTCGCGGGCGGCGAGCGAGAGACCTTCGAGCACCGTGCTGGTGAAGGCGGCGAGCGCCTCGGCGTCGGCGTGCGCCGGCACGTCGCCGTCGGCGACCCCGCGCCGCACGCGCGCCAGCACCGCGGCGCGGTCGGAGCGGCGGCGGTCGGCGAGGAAGGCGGAGATCTCGGCGTTGGCGGGCGTCGTGTTCGTGGCCGCCAGCACGACCATGCAGCCGCGCGGCGTCGTCGGGTCGGCGTAGGCGGCGACGTTGAGGCGCAGCATCGCCTCGATCGCCGCCCGCGCCGTCGGCTGCTCCTCCAGCGCGCGTGCGGTCAGCGCGCCCTCGTCTGCGTCGTAGCGCTCGATCGCCTCGCGGAAGAGCTGTTCCTTGCTCCCGAAGGCGGCGTAGACGCTCGGCGGGGAGAGGCCGAGCGCGCCGGTCAGGTCGCCGATCGAGACGCCCTCGTAGCCGCGCTCCCAGAACAGCTCCATCGCCTGGCGCAGCTTGGCGTCGCGGTCGAACGAGCGCGGGCGTCCACGGGCAGCCATCAGCGCGCCGCTTGACAGCCGGAACGGGCCGCCGTAGGTTTTATGTAGTGATCCATACAGAAATAGTTGGAGAGCGCATGAGCGAGCTGGACGGCAGGGTAGCGCTGGTCACCGGAGGCAGCCGCGGCATCGGTGCCGCGATCGCCCGCTCGCTGGCCGCCGCAGGGGCCGACGTGGCGATCACGTACGCCAGCGCGAGCGAGCGGGCGGAGGCGCTGACCGGCGAGCTGCGCGCAAGCGGACGGCGCGCCGTAGCATACGAAGCGGACGCGGCGCGGCCGGCGGCGATGGCGGAGGCCGTCGAGCGCACGGTCGCCGACCTCGGCCGCGTCGACGTGCTCGTCAACAACGCCGGCATCTTCCCCAACGGGCCGCTGGAGGCGGTCGCCGCGGAGGAGGTCGAGCGCACGCTCGCCGTCCACGTCTCGGCCGTCTTCCTCGCCAGCCAGGCCGCCGCGCGCCACATGGCCGACGGCGGCCGCATCGTCTCGATCGGCAGCTGCTTCGCCGAGCGCGTGCCGTACGCGGGTGTCACGCTCTACGCGACCAGCAAGGCCGCGCTCGTGGGCATGACGAAGGGGCTCGCGCGCGACCTCGGCCCGCGCGGCATCGCGGTGACCGTCGTGCATCCGGGTCCGACGGACACCGACATGAACCCGGCCGACGACGACGGAGCCGAGGAGGAGGGCAAGCTGACCGCGCTCGGCCGCTACGCCGCGCCGGAGGAGATCGCGGCGACGGTCCGGTATCTCGCCGGTCCCGGCGGCGGCTACGTCACCGGCACCGCGATCGCCGTCGACGGCGGCTACGCCGCCTGAGCCGATGGCCTGGCTGCTGCTCGTCGCCGCCGGTCTGCTGGAGATCGTCTGGGCGACGGCGCTGAAGCAGTCCGACGGCCTCTCCCGGCCGGTCCCGGCGGCGGTCGCGATCGTCGCCGCCGTCGTCAGCTTCGTGCTGCTCGCCGCCGCGCTCGCGCGCCTGCCCGTCGGCACCGCCTACGCCGTCTGGGTCGGGATCGGCGCCGCCGGGGTCGCGGCCGCCGGCGTCGTCGCGTTCGGAGACGAGGCCACGCTCGCCCGCGGCGCATTCGTCGCGCTGATCGTCGCCGGCGTCCTGGGACTGCGGCTGAGTGGGGCCTGAGTGTTGCTCGTCCGCGCGTCGCCCAGGAGTAACCGTGGGGTTGCGCTAAGAGGAGGACTTGTGTAACCATGGGGTTACACAGCTATCCCGGAGGAAGTCTCATGTCCCAGCCGCAGAGCCCTCAGGACTCCCCCGCCCCGACGAGCGGGCATCGCCTCGCGACGCGGGAGCAGTGGCGCGCCGAGCGGATCGCGTTGCTGCGGCGCGAGAAGGAGCTGACGCGCCTGAACGACGAGCTCGCGCGCGAGCGCCAGGCGCTGCCGTGGGTCCCCGTCGAGCAGGCGTACGTCTTCGACACGCGCGACGGCCCCCGGACGCTGGCCGAGCTGTTCGGCGGCCGCTCGCAGTTGATCGTCGACCATCTGATGCTCGGCCCGAGGATGGCCGCGGCATGCCCGAGTTGCTCGTCGATCGCCGACGGCGTCAACGGGGTCCACGTCCACCTCGAGAACCACGACGTCGCGTTCGTCGCAGTGTCGCGTGCGCCGCTGGAGCAGATCGAGCGGTACCGCGAGCGGATGGGCTGGTCGTTCCGCTGGGTCTCCTCCCATGGCAGCGACTTCAACTTCGACTACGGCGTCTCCTCGACCGCCGAGCGGCCGCTGGAGGAGTACAACTTCGCGCCGCTGGTCGACGAGGAGGACGGTGAGCTGCCCGGCATGAGCGCGTTCGCGCTGGAGGACGGCAAGGTGTTCCACACCTACTCGGCCTACTCCCGCGGGATCGATGCGCTCTGGGGCGTCTACCCCTGGCTCGACCGCGCCCCGAAGGGCCGCAACGAGGCGGCGTACTGGCACCGCCGCCACGACGAGTACGCCAGCGCGGCCACCTCGTGACCGCCCTCGCGCACATCGGCCCGGTCCCGGTCGAGGAGCTCCTGCCGCTGATCGCACTCGCGAGCAGCGGCGGGCTCGTCGCGGTCGCGGGCGGGCACGTGCGCCGCTTGCTGAAGGGGCGTGGGCCCTCGGTGCCAGGGCCCCCGGGCACGAAGGCTTCGGCAGGGCCGCCAGTCAGCCGCATCGACCTTTTCCAGCAGCATCCACGGCAGTCGGCCGGAATGACGGCATTCGAGCCCGAAGTGCCCGTGGATTGCCTCCGGTTCCCGCGGATCCCCGAAACGACGAAACCCCCGCGTTAGCAGGGGTTTCGTCTGAGTGGAGAGAACCGGGCGGCGTACAAACCGGATCGTGCAACCTCCCGCGCTCACGCTGACCGCACCGTGATGCAACGCGGCCTGATCGCCTGCCACGGGACGAACGTGCTTCTCAGCGGTAGATGGCGATCGGGCTGAGGACTGCTGCGGGAGGACGCACTACGTTCCCGACCAGGTCCTCAGACGACTCCAGCGAGTCGATCATCTCCTGGGCGTCGGGCAAGCCGGTGAGGCCGAGAACGTCGAGAAGGCTCCACGCTTCGTTCTCGCGAAGCTTGCGCTCGATCGTGCCCATAATCGTCATCTCGCCTCGGAGGTCTGACAGATCCGTCCGCAGCCACTGGCGGTCGATGCTGACGATGAACGTGTAGTCGGGGCTTCCGACTGGTCTAGCGAGAGCCACCACGTCTCTGAAAAGCGCACTGAGTTGGGAAACCAGCTGGAGACCTTGCTCGGCGCCGTCGTCGAGCTGCTGCCCGGTGGCCTTCATCAGCTCGATCATCGGACCGGCGCTATCAGCCATAGCAGTGAACTGGAAGAGCGTTGGCAACGAGAGTTCGACTTCGGCTTCGAGGACCTCACCCCGACGCAGTTGCCTCCAGATGCTCTCGTCGAAAGCTTCGAGCCACTGGACAGCGCCGGCCTCTTCCAAGAGCCCCATGAGGCGGGTGAACTCTCCGTCGGCGACCTGTCTGACCGTGCGCGAGGCCGTGTCCTGGCCCGAGCGGCTTCCGGTTACCTCGGCCCCGATTGGGCCGGCCCGGCCGGTAAGGCCACGCTTGCGCTCCTGGTCGGTGACCGTGGTCTGCGCTTCTTCGTCGTAGGTACCGCCTTCGAGCTGTGCGAGAAAATTGCGGTTCAGTGTCTCGTCGAGATACAGGAACCGCCGAAGTCGCAATGCGGGAGTCATGGACTGGATTCTAGGGTCAAGCGGTCATATCCGTGGCGACCACGGCGATGCGGCATGGCGGCAGGCATCAGCGGGAAGGGAAATCGGCTAGTCGAAAGTCTCGTCGTTCGAAAGCGGGTTGAGCATCGCCCAAGGTCCCCAGGACATGAGACGCCACGCGCCGGCTTGATTTGGCATAACCACATCGCCGGTGTCGTCTTCGCGAATCCAGCGCAGCTGGCCGGGCTTTGAGTCGCCTCTCAAGGTCAGCTGCACTCGCGCATTGCACACGGCCGCGGCGGCGAAGTCGAGGTGCGTGATGTCGAATCCTTCGAGAACGAACAAGCCGTATTCGTCGCGGATCCTGCCAGCCGTAGCTCCGTGCGACCTGGCCTGTGTCAGCGAAGCAAGGGCTGCAGCCATCTTGCCGTAGTTTCTCGATCTCCAGTGCGTGAGGAACTCGAAAGTGAGACGGTACACCGGCTCGTCCTCGAACTCTGGATTGGCTGGAGTCAAGAGTCTTGGACGCCACGCTTCAAGCGCCCGTCGGTTCGCGGTGTTTTGACGCAGCTTGCTGAAGATGTCTGACCACGTAGGCCGTGGCTCTTTCGGGGTGGACTGCTTTTCGAGGCTCGCGGCCCAGTCGTTGACGGCGAACAGTCGGTTCCATGCCTTCGTGGCGACGACGTCGTTGTCGAAGTTCGTGAGCATGCCGTGGACGATCCCGTTGCGGTAAAGCTCGTGAACGGGCTCGTTCGAAAGTCGTCGGAACGATCTCGTGAACGTTCGGTGCGCGTGCGTGAGCCCAAGGTGGTGCCCGACCACGCTGTCCCACGCAGACAGCTCGGCCTCGTCGCGGGTGTGAAGCCCTCGTCGCTGCGCCGTATCGAGGTCGTTGACGAAGCCGTCCATGGCTGCGATGAGGAGCAGCGTGGTGCCGTAGTACCGCTCCTCGACGTAGTCATGGAGGGCGCGTTCTATGAGGGGAAACCGGCTGCCCATCGCGGGCCGTCGGCGCAGCACCTGGATCATGAAGCTGAGTCGGTCTGGCTCCTTGTAGTGGTTGATCAGCGCCCGCTCGGCTTCGTCGGCAGGTTTGGCGAGCAACGCGGCGATCGCGTCGGTGCTCAGGAGCTCGTGGTAGATCCAGTTCCTAGGTCCCAAAAGCGCGTAGAACGCATCAATCTCGCGGACGAGCTTGTTCAGTTGGTGCTCGGTTCTCAGGATGCTGTGTCGCGTGCCACGGCCTATCACACGCGTGAGCGCCTTCAGGCCGCGAAGCTGGTTGCGCAGTTCGACGACGCTTGGCAGATCCTCGGCAGATCCGTATGGGGTTGTTCTCTCGCTCTCGGACACTCGTTCGTCGTCGTGATTCTCTCTGGTGCTCCGGGAACCAGGCGCTTGCGATTCAGCACAGCGTCTGATCTTGTGGCCTGTCGGAAGTGGCAATAGGTGGCCCAGGCGGCGCTGGAACGCCCCTGGGCCTGGCACCGAAGGAGTTAGCTTCGATGCAGGGATACCGTAGACCGTCCTGCGGGACGGTTGGGCTGGTTGTGCCGGAAGACCGGCCGCCCGCGGCACGGGGTGGCGGCTATGTCGGGTAGACAGTCGCCTTTGCGGTCGGTGCGGCATGTGGCGTTTGGTCGTGCGGTGCGGGAGTGGCGGGTGCGGCGGGATCTGAGCCAGGAGGGGCTCGGGTTCGCAGCGGGGTTGCATCGCAACTACGTGGGTGCGATCGAGCGTGGGGAGTTGAACCCGACGTTGCGGGTGGTGCTCAAGCTCGCGGACGGGTTGCAGGTCGCGCCGTCGGAGTTGCATCGGCTTGCCGAGGAACGGCTCCCGGAGGTTGAGGCGTGGAGCGATTGCCGTGCCGGTTGATCGCGAGCATCTGCGGTCGCCGTCGCATGTGACGACGGCGCGGTTCGACGCCGACCTCTGGGCCGCGCTCGTTGAGCAGGCGGGGCGTCTTGACGTGGCACGGGCGGAGCTGATCCGGGCGGCGGTGCGCGAGTACGTCGCGCGGTTGTCGTTCGAGGATCGGATCTCGGTGATGGAGGGGCGGCTTGCTCGCGTGGAGCGGGTGCTTGTGCGCGTCGCTCGTAAGGACGTTGCGCTGCCGAGCGATGACCCGGTCGGCGGGGCGCCTGCCTGATGACTGACAGGCCGCTGACACGGCGACCTGGCGGGGCGCACCGTGCGTACCGCAGGCGGGATCTGCGGGACGTTTGGTTGGTGGGATGCGTCTCGCCGGCGACACCCTTTGGAGAGATCAGAGATCGGAGTGCGTCAGCCGAGGCTGACGGGGATGAGCGAAGCGCAGGAGCGCGAGGCCGTCGCGCTTCTCGCGCGCGTGCTGGCCGGCGCTACCGCTGCGCCGGTCGGACGGCGGCGCGGTTTGGCCGGCGGTTCGAGCGGCGGTATGGGCGGCGCATTCGACGGCGCCGGTCGACAACGCCGAGGTGGCCGGACGGCCCATCGTGGCGAGCGATCGGCCAGAGCGGCGAGCCCCGAAATAGGGAGGAGATCGTGATGTCTTCCCAACTTCGAGGGCGTGCGGGGCGGGTGACGCAGGCGCAGGTGTGGGAGCTGGCAGCGCATCTGACCGACCGTGACCGGGAGATCGTGGTGGCGTTGTTTGAGCAGCGGGTGTTGCGGACTGATCAGGTGGCGGTGTTGTTCTTCTCGTCGGTGCGCCGTGCGCAGGACCGGCTGCTGTTCCTCTACCGCCGCCGTGTGGTCGATCGGTTCTATCCGGCTGCTCCGCGTGGGCGGGGCAAGTCGCAGGCGCACTGGCTGCTGGACGACGCGGGCGCGCACATCGTCGCCGCGTGCCTTGACGTTGAGCGGAAGGCGCTTCATTGGGAGCGCCGCAGCGATTGGGGCGCGCACCGGCATCTCGCGCACCGGCTCGGCGTGAACGGTTTCGTGACCGGGCTCGTCGCGGCGACGCTGCGAGATCCGGGCGTCGGTGTGGCGCGGTGGCACGGTCCGCGCGCGGTCGCCAGAGTGATTCCGGGCGGGCTGACTGAGAGGCCGATCCCGGATGCTGGCTTTCAGCTCTCGACGCCAGCGGGGCGGGTGGAGTGCTTGCTCGAATGGGATCGCGGGACCGAGTCGGGGTCGGTGCTGCGCGAGAAGCTGTACCGGTACCGGCGCGCGTCGGATGACGCGCGCGGCGGGACCGTCGCCAACGTCCTGTTCGTCGTCCCGTCTGAGCCACGGGCGGAAACGCTGCATCGAGCGCTGGTCGACGCGGATCGGCCGTCGGAGTGGGATCTCGTGCGAGCGCACTGGGAGGACTGGCCGCTGTTGGTGACGACGACCGACGAGCTGGAACAGGCCGGTCCTCTGGGCCGGATCTGGCGGTCGGTCGATCAGTCGCGGCGGTCGCCTCTGGCGCTGGCCGACCTGGCGCCGCCCGCGGACGGCGAGGAGCCACTGCCGCTCGCCGACTGTCTGGGGCGGCGGTGGCGGAAGGACAACCCGGAGTTCTGGGCGCGGCTGTCGCCCTTGACCGCACGGAGGTGATGCAGGTGCGCGTTGTTGTGTACACGCGGATCTCGACGGATGAGGAGAACCAGCCGACCTCGCTGCACTCGCAGCGGGAGCGGCTTGAGGCGTTCTGTTCGGTGCAGGAGGACTGGCGGATCGTCGCCCACCACGAAGACCGCTCGACCGGCACGAGACTCGACCGGCCAGGTCTTCAGGCTGCGCTGAATCTCGCGCGGCGCGGCGGCGCCGATCTGCTGCTCGTCTACCGCGTCGACCGGCTCTCGCGCAAGGTCCGTCAGCTCGCGCAGCTCGCAGAGGAGCTGGACGGCCTCGACGTGGTCCTCAAGTCCGCGACGGAGCCGTTCGACACCGGCTCAGCGGCCGGGCGGATGATGTTGCAGATGCTCGGCGTCTTCGCCGAGTTCGAGCACGCAACGATCGTCGACCGCATCACCGCCGGCATCGAACGCCGCGCCAAGCAGGGCTACTGGCCCAACGGACGCGTCCCCTACGGCTACACCCGCACCAGAGACAAGGCGCTCGTGCCCGACGAGCGAGAGGCGCCGATCGTCAGACGGATCTTCGACCTCTACACCACAGGCCGACTCGGATCGGTGTCGATCGCGCGGCAGCTCACGGCCGAGGGCGTGGCGTCGCGTGGGAGAACGTGGTTGCCGGCGAAGGTGCTGACGATCCTCGCCAACGAGGCATACATCGGCCGCGTCCACTGGCGCGAAGAGACCTTCGACGGTCGCCACCCGCCGCTCATCGACAACGAGATGTTCGCGCGGGCCGGGGCGCTGCTCAAGCAGCGCGGCGAGGACTGCGCGCGCCGGGTCGGGGAGCGCAGCGATTTCCTCCTCACCGGGGTCATCAACTGCGGGAGATGCCGACGAGCGTACGTCGGCATGTCGGCGAGAGGCAACGGCGGGACCTATCACTACTACGCGTGCTCAGGTCGGCAGAAGCTCGGCCGCAGAGCGTGCGACGGCGACCGGCTGCCGAAGGACAAGCTCGAGGACGCCGTCCTGCGCCAGCTCGCCGACACCTACCGCACCGGCACCCTCATCAGACAGGCCATCGAGCAGGCCGCCGCGCACGACGACAGCGAGCGCGACGAGATCGAGGCGCGCCGCGCCGGCATCGCCGCCGAGATCAAGAGAGCCGAGCGCGCGATCGAGCGCTACTACACCGCGTTCGAGGCCGGCGACCTCGACGCCAAGCGCTTCGACGGCCGGATCGCGGCCCTGCAATCCCAGCTCGACACGCTCACCGACCAACACGACGAACTCACGCACGAGCTGAGAGACGACGCGCCCGCGCCGCCGGACACCAGCCAGCTCCGCGCCGTCGCCGACCACCTGGAAGAGACGCTGAGGGCGGCGAGACCGGAGGAGACAAAGGCGCTGCTGCGCCTTCTCATCGAGGATCTCCAGGTCAACAGCCGGGCGGAAATCCTCCCCAAATACAAAGTCGCCGCGCAAATGGTTTGCGCGGCGACTTGTGAAGTGGAGCTAGCCGGGCTCGAACCGGCGACCTCCTGGGTGCGATCCAGGCGCTCTCCCAGCTGAGCTATAGCCCCGTGAAACGTGCGCCCGCTGGGTCGGTGGGCGCACCGGTCCACGTAGTGTAGCCAGACTCGCGGAGTGGCGGCGTTGTGGCCGCTGGCGCGGAAGGGCGGGGACGTGGGTAGCCTCGCTCTGACTGAAGGTGTGACAGGGGAGTCATGAGCTTTCGGACACGGCTGACGGTGTTCTTCGTGCTGATCGTGCTCGTGCCGATGGCGGCGCTCGGCGTCGTCGTCGCGCGGCTCGTCGACGACAGCGAGAAGGGAAAGGCGCAGGCACGGGCGAGCGGGCACCTCGCCGGCGCGATCACGCTCTACGAGCGCGCCGCCGCGCGCGGGCTGCGGGCCGCCGGGGTCGTGGGCGCTGACCGGACGCTCGCCGCGGCGCTGCAGCGGGGAGACGACGCCGTCGCGCGTGCGCGCGCGCACGAACTGATGCGCCAGCTCGGGCTCGAGCGGATCGTCGTGACCGATCGGGAGCGTGGAAGCGGCGCCGGTGATACGCCGCGCGACGCCGGCGGAGTGGCTCGCGACACTGGCGGCGAGACGCGTCGCGACGACGAAGGCGATGTGGCGCCTGCCGGCGCAGCGGACCGCGACGCGGACGGCGCGACGCCTCGCGACGACGGAGGCGATGTGGGGCGCGCCGGCGGAGCGGCCCAGGACGCGGACGTCGCGACCGTCCTGCTCGACGTCGGCGACCGCACCGCGATCGCGGCCGGGAGCGCCAGAGTGCGCAATGCCGACACTCGGGTCGAGACGTCGACGATCGACGCTGCGACGTACGTGGCGGCCGTGCAGGACGAGAGGGTCGAGGCGGTCGTGCGGCGCGACGGGCGCGTGCTCGCCAGCACGCTGCCGGCGCTCGCGGGCGGTGCAGGC
>JAEXXR010000114.1 GCA_023405705.1 Actinomycetes bacterium | reverse complement strand
CGCTGGTCGTCGTCGGCGGTGGCGCCTTCCTGCTGCTCGGCAGAGGCGACGACGAGCCGTCGAGAGCGGCGCAGGTCGTCACGCCCGAGGGCGGCAGCGGCAGAGCGGCGAGAAGAGCGACCAGACCGCAGCAGAGAGCGGCGGCCGGCCCGGCGCGCGACACGGTCGTCGTCACGGTCCTCAACGGCACCGGCGTGACCGGCCTCGCCAGCAGAGTGATGGGCGAGCTGACCGCCGACGGCTACAGACAGGGCCCGATCGGCGACGCGAGCGACGCCCAGCGCGGCGTCACCGTCGTCGAGTACCGCAACAACCAGGAGGCGGCCGCGAACGAGGTCGCCAGAGTGCTCGGCCTCACCGCCGACACCGTCTCGGCGATCCGCCCGGACTCCGAGACGGCCGCCTGTGCGATCCAGGCGCCGGAGCCGTGCACGGCGCAGGTCGTCGTGACCGTCGGCGCCGACAGAAACCCGACGACCACGACGCCGTAGCCGTCGCGCCGCACCGACGCGCGCGATGACCGGCTCGTTCCTCGACCTCCCGCAGCGCGGCGGGAAGCCGCGCCAGCACGGCCTCACGCACGTGCTCGACAGAGGCCTGTCGCTGGCCCAGGTCGACGGCCTGATCGAGGTCGCAGGCGACGCGGTCGACATCGTCAAGCTCGGCTGGGGCACGGCGGTCGTGACGCAGAACCTCGTCGCGAAGCTCGCGCGCTACCGCGCCCACGGGATCCCGGTCGTGCTCGGCGGGACGCTGACCGAGCTGGCGATCGCGCAGGGGAGAGTCGACGGCCTCGTCGCCTGGCTGCACGAGCTGGGGATCGCGCACGTCGAGATCTCCGACGGGACGATCCGGCTGCCGCACGAGCGCAAGCTGGAGCTGATCGCGCAGCTCGCGGCCGACTTCACCGTCCTCTCCGAGGTCGGCTCCAAGGACGCCGAGCGGATCATGGCGCCGTACGTCTGGGTCGAGCAGATCGAGCGCGAGCTGGAGGCCGGCGCCTGGAAGGTGATCGCCGAGGCGCGCGAGTCGGGCACCGCCGGCATCTTCCGCGCCGACGGCGAGGTGCGGATGGGGCTGATCGACGAGATCGCGCACGTGATCGCGCCCGAGCGGCTGCTGTTCGAGGCGCCGCAGCGGACCCAGCAGGTGTGGTTCCTGCGCCGCTTCGGCCTCGACGTCAACCTCGGCAACATCGCCGCGGACGACGTGCTGTCGCTGGAGACGCTGCGCCGCGGCCTGCGCTCCGACACCGCCGACGTCGCGATGCCCGGCGATCGCGCCGACGAGCAGGAGCGCGAGCAGCGGTGACGCGCGCCGCCCGGATCGTCTTCGCCGCGCTCGTGCTGGCGACGCTCGGCGCCTTCGTGATCGCGCAGAAGCTGAAGAGCGGGCCGCCGCTGATCATGACGCCGGCCTACACGTCGGTCTTCTCGCCGCTGACCGTCGAGCCGGGCAAGCCGAGACGGGCGCGGATCTCCTTCTGGCTCGTCAACGCCGACACCGTCGCCGTCTCGATCGTCGACCAGGACGGGACGATCGTCCGCAGACTGGCCGACGGCGACAAGGTGCCGAAGAAGGTGCGGACGCGCTGGCACTGGGACGGCCGCGACGCCGACGGCCGGCTCGCCCCGGACGGCCGCTACAGAGTGCGCGTCGCGCTGATCCACCAGGGCCGCACCGTCGACCTGCCCGACGTCGAGATCGCGCTCGACACGAAGCCCCCGAAGCCGCGCGTCGTCGCCGTCGAGCCGGAGGGCGCGACCGGCCCCGCCTTCCTGCCGCAGAGAGGCGTCGACGCGGTCACGGCGTCGATCAGAGGGACCGAGGGTCGCAAGGCGCGGCTGCAGGTGTGGCGGACCGACGTCGCCCCGGCGCGGATCGTCGAGGAGGTCGAGATCCCGCCGCGGACCGCCGAGGTCGAGTGGGACGGCACGATCGGCGGCAGCCCGGCGCCGGCCGGCACCTACCTCCTCGGCCTGCTCGTCGCCGACCGCGCCGGCAACAGAGCGACCTTCCCCGCGAGCGTGCCGCCGAGAGCGGGCGCCGTCCCCGGCCGCGCCGGCGTCACCGTCCGCCATCTCGCCGCCTCGCCGTCGTCGGTCCCGGTCACGGCCGGCAGATCGACGACCGTCTTCGTCGACGCGCGCAGAGCGAGATACACGTGGGCGCTGCGGCGGCTCGGCGACGACAGGGTGCTCGCGCGCGGCAGAGGCAGAGACGTGCGGCTGCGCGTGAGAGCGCCGCGCGGCCAGGCCGGCCTGCACGTGCTGACGATCGCGACGAGAGCGCACCGCACGCAGGTGCCGATCGTCGTCCGCGCCGCCGTGCCGCGCCGCGTGCTCGTCGTGCTGCCGGCGCTGACCTGGCAGGGCCGCAACCCGGTCGACGACGACGGCGACGGCATGCCGAACACGCTCGACGGCGCGGGCAGGGACGCGAGCGCCGGTCTCCAGCGCCCGTACGCCCACGGCATGCCGGCGACGGTCGCGACGCGGGAGGGCGCGCTGCTGCGCTTCCTCGACGACAACCTGCTGCGCTACGACCTCACCACCGACGCCGCGCTCGCCGCCGGCGAGGGGCCGGCGCTCGGCGACTACGCGGGGGTGGTGCTGGCCGGCGACTCGCGCTGGATCACGCCGCAGCTGCGCCGCGACCTGCGCAGACGGCTGCAGGAGGGCGGCCGTGTCTGGTCGCTCGGCACCGACGCGCTGCGCCGCACGGTGAGGCTGCGCGACGGCCTGATGGTCGCCCCCAGCGCGCCGACCCCGACCGACGCGCTCGGCGCCCGTCCCGCCCAGCCGCTGGAGACGGCGCCCGCCGACGCGCCGGCGACGCTGACGACCTACCTCGACGACGGCCGGCTGTTCGCCGGCACGAGCGGCGAGTTCCCCGGCTGGACCAGTTGGGAGACGCTCGCCTCGGTCATCCCCGCCGCCGAGCTGACGGCCGCCGCCGGCCCGGTCGCCGAGACCCCGGTGATCGCCTCCTGGTCGCTCGGCGACGGCGTCGCGATCCACAGCGGCCTGCCCGACCTCGCCGCCCGCGCCGCCGCCGAGGACCCCGGCGCCGCCTCGCTCGTCCGCGCCCTGTGGGAGCGCGTCGCGGGCTGAGCCGGCGCAGCGCGGCCGCTTCGGGGGCCGTCCAGCCGCGGGCCGCTCAGTTCACCGACGGGTCGAGCGGCATCCGCGCGACGAGGGCGAAGGCGCCGCCCTTGCGCGTGAGCACCTCGCTCCACAGCTCCTCGGCGTCCTCGCTGAACAGCTCGCCGTCGGCCGGCGGCTCGACGATCCAGTCCTCGCGCTCCAGCTCCTCGTCGAGCTGGCCGGGGCCCCAGCCGGCGTGGCCGGCGAAGACGCGCAGCTCTCTCGTCGCGTCTCTGGAGGTGGCGAAGTCGGCCTCGGCGGAGAGAAAGCCGACGTCGTCGCCGACGAGCAGGCCGGCGACGTCGGGCTGCTCGAAGGAGGCGAGCACGATCACCGCGGAGGGCTGGACCGGGCCGCCGATGTAGATCGGCTCCTCCGCGTCGACCAGCTCCTCCAGCTCCGGCGCGCTCTCGGCGACCGTCGTGGTGGCGGGGCGGTTGAGCACCAGGCCCATCGCGCCGTCCTCGTTGTGCTCGGCGACCAGCACGACGGTGCGTGCGAAGTTCGGGTCCGACAGCGTCGGCGACGCCAGCAGCAGCTTGCCCTTCAGCGACTCCATCGTCTCCATTCTGGCGCACGCCGTGCGCAGATCGAGGTCAGCGTGGACGAGTGGGCGAGCCGTCTGACGTCCGCCGCCGCAGCTCCGCCTCAGCCGGCAGGCGCCGGTCCGCGCGCGAACTGGCCGTGGAAGCCGAACGGGACGTGGTGGGGCACCTCGGCGCGCGCCAGCTCGCGCAGGTCGCGCGCGTCGAGCACGAGCAGGAAGCTCGTCCCGCGCGCGCCGTCGAGCACGGCCGAGAGGCAGACGCCGTCGTCCTCGTCGGTCGCGCCGGGCGCGGCGACGAAGACCGGCTCGCCGGGCCAGCAGCCCGGCTCGGCCCAGGTCAGCGCGTCGCCGCTCTCCACGTCGACCTTCACGACCCGGTCGATGAAGGCGTCGGCCGGAGCGTCCGCGCCGCGCGCGGCGCCCCACGCCCAGCGGTACGGGCGCTCGTTGGCGGCGCCGTAGTTGATCCGCGGCAGCTCCAGCGGCGTCTCCGACAGCTGCCGCAGCGACACCTGCCCGCTTGCGAGGTCGATCTCGCAGCGCGTCAGGAACGCGTCCGGGACGCCGGCGCCGGTCGGCGCGGTCCCGCGCAGCCGATCGAGGAAGAGAGATCTGACGATCGCGGCGTCCGCGTAGGCGCAAAGGTCGACGACGAGCGTGCCGTTCTCGCGCTCGAACGCGTTGACGTGGTGGAAGGCGAAGAGGGGATCGGTGCGGAAGCGGCCGCGGACGCTGCCGTCGCGGCGGTCGACGACGGTGAAGGTCGTGCCGCGCTCCGGCTCCCAGGCGAAGCTCTCCGCGAACGGTCCGCGCGCGAGCACGAGGTTCAGCGGGTGGACGACGAGCGGGAACTCGGCCAGCACGACGTACTGCTCGCTCAGGCCGAAGCTGTGCATGTAGGCGGCCGGTCTCGCCGGGACCGTCGCGATCGGCCGCGGCCGCGCGCCGGGGGCGGCCATCCCGTACACCTGGTAGACGGTCTTGGGCCCGAACCTCGTCGTGTAGTTGATCGCCTCGCCGCTGGCGCGGTCGGCGTGCGGGTGGGCGGTCGTGACGTGGCCCGGCGCCCAGCGCGGGAAGCCGAGCGTCGCGAGCGTCGCCGGGTCGAACTCGACCGCCATCGGCGTCTCGGTCAGCGCGACGAACTGCTCGCCGAGGCGAACGACGTTGACGTTCGCGTTGTCGGTCACGAGCGGTCTGTAGAGCGCGTGGACGCGCTGGAAGATCGAGCGGCAGGGGTCGGTCGCGAACTCGCCGTAGACCTGTCTGCCGGCGGCGTCGGCGGCCTGCTTCGCTCTCGACCGCAGGAAGCGGTTGGCGTAGGCGACCTCGCCGTCGCCGAGCGTGAAGGCGTGCAGCATGGCGAGCCCGTCGAACCAGTGGCGCAGCGTGCTCGCGCCGACCTCCCACTGCGCCGGGCCGGTCCGCAGCAGCGTCCCCTGCAGCCACGCCGGCAGCTCGCCGCGCAGCTCCAGCCGGTCGATCGAGGTCTCCTCCGTGAGCGTCGCGAAGCCCTGCGCGTAGCCTGCCGTCGTCGTCGCCATCGCGCGAGCCTACGCCGCCGCGTGCAGGCGAGCGCCGCTTGCCGTCAGTCCTCGAACTCGGCGACGCCGGCCGCCTCCAGCCGCTCCCACAGCGGCTCGTTGCGGGTCTCGGCGTCGGCTTCCGTCGCGTCGCCGAGCGCCGCGGGGTCGGCCGGGTCGAACGCCCACGCGGCCTGCGCCGTCGCCTCCTCGACCGTCTCGGCGCGCCACAGCTCGGCGTCGCCGAAGCGCAGCGCGAGGCCCTGCGCGAGCGGCAGCTGCAGCCGGTCGTAGAGGACGATCACGCGGACCGTGCCCGGCAGCTTCAGCCGCCGCGCCTGCCGCACGCCGACGCCGAGCGCCATCGTCTCCGGCAGCCGCGAGATGCGCCGCCATGACAGCCGCGGCGGCTCCAGCGCCAGCACGCGCGGCGCGCGCAGCAGGTCGCGGGCGTGGGCGGCGTGCTCGAACTGCTCCAGCGGCACCGGCAGCAGCAGCAGCGCGAGCGGGTCTTCTCGGTCCTCGGCCATCGCTGGGGGAACGCTAGTGGACGGACCGAGTACCGTCCCCGGCCGTGCAGAGCCTGATCAAGCGCCTCCTGACGACGACGGTCGCCTACCAGCTCGGCGACATCGTCTCGAAGGTCTTCGCCGTCGCGCTGCTGCCGGTCTACACGCGCCACGTGAGCGAGGCCCAGTACGGCGTCGCCGAGCTGCTGATGACCGGCATCGTGCTGTTCAGCATCCTCGTGCGGCTGGGGATCGGCGAGGCGCTCGTGCGCTACCACTACGTCGACGAGGACCAGGAGCGGCGCGACGCGCTCGCCCGCCGCGCCGTCGGCTTCCTGCTCGCCGCCACGACGCTCGTCGCGATCCCGCTGGCGGTGTTCGCGGACCCGCTGTCGGACGTGGTGCTCGGCTTCCGCGACGCGACCGTCTTCCGCATCGCCGTGCTCGGCCTCTGGGCCTTCACCAACCTCGAGCTGGCCTACGCCCTGCTGCGCGTCGACGAGCGCGCGAAGGCGTACGCGATCACGACGCTCTCCAACGTGCTGCTGACGATCGCGCTGACGGTCTTCCTCGTCGTGATGCAGGACGAGGAGGCGCGTGGCCTGCTGCTCGGCAACTACGCCGCCTCGACCGTCGTCCTCTTCGGCCTCTGGTTCTCGATGCGCAGACGGCTGCTGCCGCGCCGCGGCGGCGCCGACCACCCGCGCCTGCACTCGCTGCGCGAGCTGCTCAGATTCGGCTTCCCGACCGTCCCGGCCGACGCCTCCGTCTACGCGCTCAACCTCGTCGACCGCTACTACCTCTTCCACAAGTACGGCGCCGCCGCGGCCGGCGTCTACTCGCTCGCGGTCAAGCTCGCCGGCGTCGTCGCCTTCGTCGTGCGCGCCTTCCAGTACTCGTGGCCGCCGCTCGCCTACTCGATCAAGGACGACGACGAGGCGGCGAGGTTCTACGCCTTCGTCGCGACCTACTACCTGCTGCTGACCGGCTGGGCGGTCGCCGGCCTGCTGCTGCTCGGCCGCTGGATGACGAGACTGCTCGCCGCCCCCGACTTCTACGAGGCGCACGTCGCGATCCCGTGGCTGGCGCTCGGCTGGGCGCTCTACGGCCTGTTCGTGATCTTCGTCGTGATCGCCGGCCGCGCCGAGGTGACGACGCGCAACTTCCCCGCCGCCGCGGTCGGCCTGGCGGTCAACGTCGTGCTGCTGCTGGTGCTGACGCCGCCGTTCGGGATCGCCGGCGCCGGCCTCGCGCTGTCGGGCGCCTACGTCGCGATGCTGATCGTGATGCGGCTGCTGACGCGCAACCTCTTCCGCGTCGACTTCGAGTGGCTGCGCGTCGCGCAGATCGCGCTCGTGCTCGGCGGCGCCGCGGCGGCCGGCGAGCTGCTGCTGCCGACCGCCGGGATCGAGGGCTTCCTGCCGCGCGCGGCGCTGACCGCGATCCTGCCGCTGCTGCTGATCCCGCTGCGCTTCTACCG
>JAEXXR010000461.1 GCA_023405705.1 Actinomycetes bacterium | reverse complement strand
GCGTCGAGCTGACGCGCGTCGACGAGCCCGCGCGCCAGCGGGCCGGCGTCGAGCCGCCTGCCGATCGCCGGCCGCCAGCGCGCGCCGCAGAAGCGCCGGTCGACGCGCTCGGCCGCGAGATACGTGTAGGGGCAGGCGAGGTCGAAGAAGAAGGTCACAGGCGCCCGCATCGGACGCTCGACCGTTCCGCCCCGTCGCTCCGCCAATCGGATCAGCTCACCCATCGGTCCCATCCTCTCTTCGGAGGCGAATATGCGCGCAAATCTGCTCGAACGGCGCGACGACGCTGGACATACCGTCGCTCTCCTCCCCGGTGCATTCGACGGGAAGGCGCAACATGGCGCGTTCGAGGCGCAATTTGCGCATCAAGGCTCCTCGGCTACCCGTCAGTCGGTTAATCTGCATCACGGTAGGTAGGTCGCCCCGCTCTCGTCCCATCGGAGGTTCCCCATTTCACCCGCTCCCCCGCCGAAACGGCATCCCTATGACCAGTGGTCGCCCGACGCCCGCGCGCTGGACCTCGTCGGCGACAAGTGGACCCTGCTGATCGTCCGTGATCTCGTGAGCGGTCCCCGCCGCTTCGTCGAGCTGCAGCGGACCCTGCCGGGCATCTCGACCGAGCAGCTCCGCTCGCGGCTCAACCGCATGGTCGCGGACGGCCTGCTGACCCGTCAGCGGTACCGCGAGGTCCCGCCGCGGGTCGACTACGAGCTGACGGACCGCGCCCGCGACCTGATCCCCGTGCTCGCCGCTCTGGCGCGCTGGGGCTACGAGTGGTCGTGGACCGAGCCGCGTCGCGGCGAGGCGATCGACATCGGCGCCGTCTTCCGGCTCGCGCCGGGTCTCCTGACGCTGCCGAAGTCGCTCAAGGGCACCCTCGCCCTCACCGTCCTGCAGCGCTCCAAGGACGGCGAGGACAGGCACTACCTCGTCACGGTCAAGAGAGGCGAGGTCACGCTCGAAGAGCGCGAGGAGGCCGACGCCAGCGCCAGCATCAGCGGCACCGAGCGCGCGTGGATCGACGCCCTGGTGCCCGAGGGCACGCGCAAGGGCCTCGACGTCGCCGGCGACGCGAAGCTGACCGACGCGATCCTCGACGGTCTCACGCCGACCGTCACCCGAGCCGCGGCGGCCGCCTGAAGCGACGACCGTCCGCAGACGCCCGTGCAGCCGCCGACATGCGGCTGCACGGCGCGTCGCCGCGCCGGCCGGTCCACGGAGGGAAACCGTCGTTCCCCCGCAGGAACTCAGGTCTTCGCTGCACCTCACCCGTCCTACGCTACGCCCCCGCGTCAAGCGGGGTCCGCGCGCGGACGTTCACGGCGCGTCAACAAGCCGGTGCATCAGCTGCGAGGTCTCGATTCCGGCGACGGTGAGCACCTTGTCGCGCGCCGAGGAGCCACGTACGACGGCGATCGTGCTCGGAGGGACGCCGAGCCGCTTCGCCAGCAGCTTGCAGAGGGCCGCGTTGGCCTTGCCGTCGACCGGCGGCGCGCTCACCCGCACGACGAGCGCGCCGTCGCGGACGCCGGCGATCTCGGTGCGCTTCGCGCGCGGCTGGACGCGGACTCTCAGCTCGCCCATCGCATGAACGTACGCGAGTTCCCACCGACGCGACGTCACGCCGCGCGCCGACGTGGAACTCCCGATGCGAAGCACATGCCCGGGGCGGGGCTCGAACCCGCACGTCCGTGAGGACAGCCGATTTTAAGTCGGCGGCGTCTGCCAGTTCCGCCACCCGGGCAGGGGCAGGCCCATGCTACGGGTGACGGGGGCAGTCGGGTGCGCTCAGGTCGAGAAGACGTCCGGGCCGAGGTCGAGGACGCTCAGCGCCGCCGCCATGATCTTGTCGTCGTTGACGATCGCCGCTCTCTCGAGCTGCTTGGCGTACGGCATCGGCACCTCGGCGAGGCCGACGCGCTCGATCGGCGCGTCGAGGTCGTCGAAGCAGGCGCGTTGGATGCGGCTGGCGATCTCGGCGCTGACGCCGTAGGTCGCCCAGCCCTCGTCGACGCAGAGCGCGCGGTTGGTCTTCTGGATCGACTTCGCGACCGTCTCGGTGTCGAGCGGGCGCAGCGAGCGCAGGTCGACGACCTCGGCGTCGACGCCGTGGTCGCGCTTCAGCCGCTCGGCGACTCTCAGCGCGCGCGTGGCGGCGAACGAGTGGGCGACGAGCGTGATGTCGGAGCCCTCGCGGGTGACGGCGGCCTTGCCGATCTCGACGACGCGGTCGGGATCGTCCGGGACCTCGCCTCTGACCTTGTAGCTCTGCAGGTTCTCGACGACGAGGATCGGGTCGTCGTCGCGGATCGCCGCCTTCATCAGGCCGTGGGCGTCCGCCGGCGTGCTCGGCGCGACGACCTTCATGCCCGGCGTGTGGGCGAAGAAGACCTCGAAGCTCTGCGAGTGCTGCGCCGTCAGCTGCGAGCCGCCGCCGTTGGGCGTGCGGATCACGAGCGGACAGCCGACCTCGCCGCCGAACATGTAGCGGATCTTCGCCGCGTGGTTCACGACCTGGTCCATCGCGACGAGGATGAAGTTCAGCGTCATGATCTCGACGACCGGGCGCAGGCCCATCATCGCCGCGC